>JASGCU010000048.1:16729-18119 GCA_030053935.1 Chitinophagaceae bacterium | reverse complement strand
TATGGACAGCACAAAAATAAAATCTTCCTCTAAATATGCCCGTAGAACCATTGCACACGGCGTTATAGAAGAAAAAACTACCGATTTTCGCTATTTTCCAGGGTTTCTTTTGCAAGCGAAAGCAACTATGTATCCCGATAAAAAAGACCTTTCCATAGAAGGAAGTATAAAACCGATTCTCAAAAACATAGATGTCAAAAACTATCTCTCTTTTTACAAATATAACAATGAATTGGGAGTGTATTCTTTTTTAGAAACAGCAAAACTTGATGAAAGTATCCCCGTTCATATTGGAATATACTATGATAATAGAGCAAAAAAAATGTACCATTCTTTTCTTACCCGAAAAAATGATATTGCCGATATAGATGTTTTTACCGCAAAAGGATTCTTCTTTTATGATAAAGAAAAAGAACAATATAGAGCAGAAAATTTTTCCAAAGCAATAACTACAAAACTCTTAGACCTATCCATTCCCAAAGACGAAGAAATAATATCTGAGGAAAAAGATAATCAATTCTTACAAAAAGAAAGATTTACTTACGATGATCGAGAAAAACAAATGCAATTCCAAGGTGCCTTTCGTTTTATAGAACCACAGGCAGAGTTTTTTAACATAACCGCAGCAGGAGAAGGAAATTATAAAATAGATTCTTCTACCATGAATTTTACTGGCTTCTTAGTTTTTAACTTTTTTACATCTCCAAAATCCCTTCCTCTCATTGCTGAAGAAATAATTCATAATGTTGATAATACCGATCATTCACATTCTGTTATAGAATCAAATGATTACTTTACCGAACACATCCTTCCAAACATTGCTCACTTTTTACCCGAATCCGAATCCCAATCTCTACTCAAAAAACTAGAAGGAGAGGACTATATTTCCCCTCTATCCATATCTCCTGCTTTTCTCAAACCTATAGTTCTTTCTAAAATACAGATGAAATGGGATAGACAAAAAGGTACGTGGTATAATCCCCTTGCTTCCATCGGATTAGCAAACATAGGAAACACGGATATAAATATACATACAAAAGGATTTGTGGAAATAATACCCGACAAGAGTGAAACATTTGTGAGTGTTTTTATTTATATAACAGAAGAGGTATGGTTTCACTTTCTATACACACAAAATAAAATATTCATTCTCTCTAATAACGCAGAATTTAACAAAACCATTCGAGAAGAATCTAAAATAACGAGAAAATCATCCCAAGTATTTGCTCTTCAGTTGGGAGATTGGGAATTTACTCAAAATGTTATAGAAACATTCCAAAAAAAATACTTTCCAAAACAAAAAAAACTCACCGTTAGTTTTACCGTAGAGGAAGAAATAAAAGAAAAAGAACCACAAACAGAAGAAACAGAAGGAACAGAAGGAACAGAA
>JASGCU010000048.1:0-16629 GCA_030053935.1 Chitinophagaceae bacterium | reverse complement strand
AACAGAAGGAACAGAAGGAACAGAAAATTAGAATACTTTTTTAAAAACATTGTAAATAGTATCTGCAAAAAATCATTAAAACCTTCAGTAGTAAAAGGATTCAATTTATTATTAATAAAAAAAACACTCCAAATAATTTGACTAAAATTTAAAAAGTAAGGGTTTTCTTGCAGACACTACACCATACACTTTATAAACCACGGCAGAAATTGTCATCTCTATTCATAGAAAAAAATATATTTTTAGAGCAAACGAGAGTGCTTTTGTCAATAAAAAAGAATATACAATGAAAATAATATATATTGTGGCTTATATATTATTTGGTAATAAACAATACGTTAAACATACACACAAAAATATGGTACAGAATTATCATTTAGACAATCTTCCACTGCGAACAGAGAAGCCAAGAAATGTTGGTTACACTATGGTGATGGATAAGGGGCTAAGTATAAGAGACGCAGAGGGATTAGTGGAGACAAGTGGAGAATATATAGATATAATTAAGTTAGGTTGGGCTACATCTTACCTATATCCAAAATTGGAGGAGAAAATACGAGTATATACATCGGCGGGAATCCCTGTATATTTTGGAGGTACACTCTTTGAAGCGTTTGTAGTAAGAAATCAATATGAATATTATAAAAAAGTATTGGATAAGTATAAATTAGAGTACGTGGAAGTGTCCGATGGCTCTTTAGATATGCCCCATGAAGAAAAATGTAGGTATATTTCAGACCTTGCTAAAAATTTTCGAGTGTTTTCTGAAGTCGGCTCCAAAGATGCATTAAAAATAATCCCCCCTTATAAGTGGATTATCCAAATGCAAAATGAATTAGATGCAGGTTCTTCAAAAGTAATAGGAGAAGCGAGAGAAGCAGGTAACGTCGGTATTTTCAGAGATTCGGGAGAGGTTCGTCAAGGTTTAGTAGAAGAGATATTAACAAAAATAGATATGGAAAAAATTATATGGGAAGCCCCTCAAAAGATGCAGCAGGTTTGGTTTATAAAGCTATTAGGTGCCAATGTCAACCTTGGTAATATTGCTCCGTCAGAAGTTATTCCCTTAGAAACAATCCGACTAGGTATAAGAAGCGATACCTTTTCTTTCTTTTTAAATACATAAAAAAATCATACAATTCATAAAACATACCTATAACAATGATCTTAAAAAATATATTACAAACAAATAAACTATACTTCGTTCTGTATTTGAAAGGCATAGCAGTAGGAATAGCCACTATTATACCAGGAATATCTGGAGGGACACTTGCATTTATAACAGGGGTATATGAAGATATGCTTTATTGCATACGATCGTTTGATTTACAAACTATAAAATTATTTACATCCTTCCAAATAAAAAAAGGATGGGAACGAATAAATGGAACTTTTTTACTTCTCTTTCTCTCGGGCTTGCTTACCAGCGTAATAGCTTTGGCAGATGTAGCTGTGTTTATACTTACTACCTATCCTATTTATACGATGTCATTTTTTTTAGGAGTAGTAGGTCTTTCCTCCATTATTGTTTTCATAGATATACATAAATGGGGTGTGGAAATAGTATTGTACTTTATTGTGGGTATTATTTTAGCATACATTACCACCATCTTATCTCCTATACAAGCCCCCAACGATGCATGGATCGTATTTATTGCAGGTTTTTTAGGAATTATAGCAATGATGCTTCCAGGAATTTCAGGGGGATTTGTGTTAGTTATCCTTAATCAATACCAATACATTCTCCAAGCCCTATCAGAATGGAATTTTTTTATTCTGATAGTGTTTGTTCTCGGAATTATCTCAGGACTTTTCTTATCATCCCGATTAATTACTTGGGTACTAGATAAATTTCATAACAAAGCCCTTTCTTTTTTATCGGGATTTACATTAGGATCATTAAATGAAATATGGCCTTGGAAAGTTTTCCACTACGGAATAAATGACATCGGAGAAAAAATAATTATAGCAGAAGATCATATAATGCCATGGCACTATATGGAAGAAACAAGGAAAGCTTCTCAATTTTTAGAAGCATCTCTTTTTTTTGTTTTGGGAATGGGAGTTGTAATCATTTTAGGAAAAATAGTAAAACAGATGAAAAAATAATGTATGAACCAGAAACGAAAAATAGCAACTGTATCTCTGTTGGTAGATGATTACGATAAAGCAATTGCTTTTTATACCAATGTATTATCTTTTTCTCTGATAGAAGATACAAAAATGAACGATTCAAAAAGATGGGTACTAGTAGCCCCTCAAGAAAGCGAATGCTCTATTCTTTTAGCAAAGGCATCAGATGAAGAACAAAAAAAATATATAGGAAGACAAACAGGAGGAAGGGTATTCCTTTTTTTACATACAGATAATTTTGAGAGAGATTATAAAAATCTTTTGGAAAACAAAGTAAACATTATAAGACAACCTTCTAACGAAGTATACGGAAGAGTATTAGTGTTTGAAGATATATATGGAAACCTTTGGGACCTTATAGAACCAAAATAAACAGTATTCTCTCATAAACAACCTACTCATCATTTGCATACCCAAAGCTATCAATAAAATACAAGATATTACCATTATCAAAAACACTAAAAAAAATGAAAATAGCAGTTATAGGAACAGGTTATGTAGGACTGGTCACAGGAACTTGCTTTGCAGAGACGGGGAATGACGTTATTTGTGTGGATATAAATGTAAAAAAAATAGAGGACTTAAAAAATAAAATACTCCCTATCTATGAACCTGGGTTAGATGTTCTTTTTGAAAAAAATATAAAGCATGAAAGACTACATTTTACTACTGACTTAGCAAGCGCAGTAGCAAATGCAGAAGTTATTTTTTTAGCATTACCAACCCCATCAGGAGAAGATGGCTCTGCAGACTTACAATATGTTCTCTCTGTTGCATATAGATTAGGAAGTTTGCTCAAAAAATATACTGTTATAGTAGATAAAAGCACAGTCCCCGTTGGAACAGCTGAAAAAGTGAGACAATGTATTCAAAAAGATGCAAAAGTAGAGTTTGACGTAGTATCTAACCCTGAATTTTTAAGAGAAGGCGTCGCTGTGGAAGATTTTATGAAGCCCGAACGTGTGGTACTAGGAACAGAATCCCCACAAGCAAAAAAAATTATGAATATATTATACGCTCCTTTTGTAAGACAAGGAAACCCTATTATTTTTATGGACGAACGCTCCGCAGAACTCACTAAATATGCTGCAAATGCTTTCTTGGCTACCAAAATAACTTTTATGAACGAGATAGCCAATATATGCGAATTATTAGGAGCCGATGTAGATATGGTCAGAAAAGGAATAGGCTCAGATAGCAGGATAGGAAAAAGATTTTTATTCCCTGGCATAGGATACGGAGGAAGCTGCTTCCCAAAAGATGTAAAAGCACTTATAAAATCCTCACAAGATACAGGGTATGACTTTAAAATACTAGAATCCGTCATCAAAATAAACGAAGCTCAAAAAATAAAATTAGTAGAAAGAGCAAAAATTTTTTTTAGAAATGAAATACAAGGAAAGACCTTTGCTTTTTGGGGACTTTCTTTTAAACCATATACCGATGATATAAGAGAAGCCCCAGCTTTAGAAAATATAAAACATTTTATAACATTAGGAGCAAAAATAAAAGTGTATGACCCCGAAGCAATGGAGAATACAAAACAGATATTCCAAGAAAATATAACATATTGTAAAGATGAATATGAAGTATTAGAAAATGCAGATGCTCTGTTTATAATGACAGAATGGTCAGAGTTTAGAACCCCCGATTTTGAAAAAATGAAGCAATTATTAAAAAAATACATTATTTTTGATGGAAGAAATGTATACGAAACAGAACAAATGAAACAATTAGGTTTTACTTATTTTAGCATAGGAAGAAAAGATATTATTATATGAATAAAAAAGTGATTATTACAGGTGGAGCGGGATATATTGGTTCCCATACAGCAATAGAGTTGCACAATAATGGTTTTACCCCTATCATAGTAGATAATTTTTATAATGCAGATAGCACCATTATCCCTCGCATAGAAAAAATTATAGAAACAAAAGTAAAATGCTATACGGGAGATTGCACGGACAATAGTTTTATAGAAAACATACTAAGAATAGAAAAGCAAGTTTTTGGAGTTATACACTTTGCTGCCTATAAAGCAGTAGGAGAATCCGTCCATAATCCTCTCAAATACTATAAAAATAATATTATTTCTATGATAGTATTTTTAGAACTCCTCAAAAAATATGATATACAAAATTTTATCTACTCTTCCTCATGCACCGTGTATGGAATACCCGATAACGTGCCTGTATTAGAGGATTCTCCTATCAAGCCACCCACATCTCCTTATGGAAATACAAAAAAAATATGCGAAGATATTTTACAAGATACCGTAAAAGCAGAAAATACCATAAAAGGAGTTATCCTGAGATATTTTAATCCCATAGGAGCTCATCCTACAGCTATTATCGGAGAATTTCCCAAAGGAACACCCAATAATTTACTCCCCTATATAACCCAAACAGCCGCAGGACTAAGAGAAAAAGTAACTATTTTTGGAAACGATTATCCTACCCCAGACGGAACCTGTATGAGAGATTATATTCACGTGGTAGATTTAGCAAAAGCACATATAGCCGCTCTTAATTGGATAGAAAACCAACCAATACACACCTGTGAAGTTTTTAATTTAGGAACAGGAAAAAGCAACTCTGTATTAGAAATAATACAACTTTTTCAAAAACTGAACGCAGTAAAAGTAAACTATGAAATAGGAAAAAGAAGAAGCGGCGATGTACCTACTATCTACGCAGATGTAATTAAATCAAAAAAAATACTGAATTGGGAAACAAAACTATCCCTAGAAGATGCCTTAGTGCATGCATGGAATTGGGAAAAATCTTTACGAAATAACTAAAACAATTCAATACTATATACTTACCATTATGTCTTTATTTAAAGTACCGACCCCTAAAAATGAACCCGTATTAAGTTACGCAAAAGGGACAAAAGAAAGAGAAGTATTAGCAGAATGTCTCAAAAATATGCGTTCTCGTGAAGAACATATTTATATGAACATAGGAGGAGAAGCAATCAAAGGGAAAAATAAAATAAGAATGTTTTGTCCCCATGACCATAAACATACCTTGGGCTACTTCTACGAAGGCGATGCTGACCATGTTCATAAAGCCATGGAAGCGTCTCTCCGAGCAAGAGAACAATGGAGTAAATTAGAGTGGGAGCAAAGAGCAAGTATTTTTTTGAAAGCAGCCGACTTAGCAGCTACTACCTATAGATATAAACTGAACGCCTCCACGATGTTAGCACAATCAAAAAATGTATACCAAGCAGAAATAGACGCCGCCTGTGAGTTCATAGATTTTCTAAGGTTTAACGTAGCTTTTATGCGTGAAATATACGAAACCCAACCCGAATCCTCACAAGGAGTATGGAACAGGATGGACTACAGAGCTTTAGAAGGATTTGTGTTTGCCATTACCCCATTTAATTTCTCGTCCATCGCAGGAAACTTAGCCGTTGCTCCCGCATTAATGGGAAATACAGTCATATGGAAACCCGCATACCAACAAGTATACTCTGCTAAAATAATTATGGATATTCTTACAGAAGCCGGATTACCTAAAGGTGTTATAAATCTTCTTTTGGTAGATGGACCAATTGCGGGCGATATTATTTTTAAAAACCCTCATTTTGCAGGTGTTCACTTTACAGGCAGCACCTCCGTCTTCCAACAGATATGGAAATCCATATCAAATAATATTCATACCTATAAGTCCTATCCTCGTATTGTGGGAGAAACAGGAGGAAAGGACTTTATAGTAGCTCATAATTCCGCTGACATCAAAGCATTAGCTACTGCTATTATACGAGGAGCTTTTGAATACCAAGGACAAAAATGCTCCGCCGCTTCAAGAGCATATATCCCCGATACCATTTGGGAAGAACTAAAAAATATTCTCATAAAAGAAGTCCAATCCCTTACAATAGGAGGACCTGAAAATTTTTATAACTTCATAAATGCAGTTATTGACGCAAAAGCATTTCAAAAAATTACAGGATATATTGAAAAAGCAAAAAAAAGCCCCGAAGTAACCATTATAACAGGCGGAAATTATGATGATACAGATGGATACTTTATAGAACCAACCATCCTCCTCACCACAGATTATAAGTATAGCACTATGTGTGAAGAAATATTTGGTCCTGTAATCACTATTTATGTTTACAAAGCACAAGAATTTCATTCCATATTAGAGGTGGTAAATAATACTTCCCCTTATGGACTCACAGGGGCTATTTTTTCCCAAGATAGATACGCTATTGCAATGGCTACGGACAAATTAAAAGATGCAGCTGGTAATTTATATATAAACGATAAACCAACAGGAGCAGTTGTGGGACAACAACCATTTGGCGGCGGTAGATACTCAGGAACAAATGATAAAGCTGGTTCTCTATTTAACCTCTTACGATGGGTACAACCCCGAACTATCAAAGAAAACTTTATCCCCCCACAAGATTATAAATATCCATTTCAACTATGAACACTTTCTCATATTGTTTCTGCTCATAAAATCCCGATTCCACTTTGCCAAGGTTCTAAAACTTTGGCAAAGTTTTTTTTTATGTACGCATGTAAAAAAAATAGTAAATATTTGAAATTAGGTGTGCCAATTTTTTTTTGGATTCCCTAATTTTTTTCGGTACACCTTTTTCCACAAAGGTACTATTTTGAAAAAAAAATCTTGAGTTGTAATCAACAGAGGCAACCACTTAAAATAATGGGCTATCCATATAGGTTTTCTTATACTTTATTATATAAAAAAAAACAGAGAAAAAAACAAAAATAAAGCAAGAAAAATTAAGAAATAATAAAACACATAAAAAGAAACTAATTTATGAAAGAGCATAATGAAACATAAGAGAGGATTCTAAAAATCCAAATCCTAAAAATCGTATCATTTTTTTGAAGAAATCAATTTTTAGAAACCACCTTATACTAATTGGAGCTTTATTTAATCTATCATACTTTTTGAATCACCACCCTTTTACAATAATAAGTTTGGCAATGAGTTTGCGATTTATCTTTTCCATTTTTATGACAGTCGCTTTTGCAACAGTAAGGGCATTTAACTTTATCTTTTCCCCAACATAATTCACGTAAACGATACCAACATTCGGAAGTATTTATCATTTTATGTATTTGTATCATTTTTACAAGTTTACATTAAAAAAATTTGAACATATACCAAAAATAATCAAAATAAGTATTATGTTATTATTTTTATTTTTTTACCAGTCTAAATCCTATTAAGAACCTAAGTTTAATAGATTCACGTTCAATGGATTAGAAAAAGTAGAGATGGATTTTTTATTGATGGCACTTGGTCATAATTTCAGAAAAATGATTACTTATGGAATATTATATTTAAAAATAACGTTTAAAATTATCAACACACGTTTAAAACGCACTTTTAAAATCGAAATCTTTAGTTTTACAACTAGTTACAAATCAAAAAAATCATAAATCTCATCCAAAATCAAAATATTTATAAAATGATTGCATAAAAAAACTGTCTTTTCGGGCACCCTCTGTGTTATAATTAAAAACAAAATTCATAATTTATAGTTCAAACAAATGGTTTATTTAGAAACAATAGAAAAAGCGAGAGAGGTGCTAAAAAATGTAATGAATATCACTCCTCTTCAAAAAAATATACATCTTTCAGAAAAATATCAAGCGGATATATATCTGAAAAGAGAGGATTTGAATACGGTGAGATCCTATAAAATAAGAGGTGCTTATAATAAGATATATCAGCTGAGTGATACAGAAAAAAAAATGGGTATTGTATGTGCCAGTGCGGGAAATCATGCACAGGGAGTGGCATATTCTTGTTATCATTTGAATATATATGGCAAAATCTATATGCCCATTCCCACTACCAAACAAAAAATAGAGCAGGTAAAAAGTTTTGGGAAGCAATTTGTAGAAGTTATTTTGACGGGAGATACCTTTGATGACGCCAATACAGAGGCAGTAAAAGAAGCAAAGCAGAAAGGATATTCTTTTATTCCACCCTTTGAAGATGAAAAAATTATTGAAGGACAAGGGACTGTTGCCTGTGAGATATTAGAGCAGATAGATAATAAACTAATAGATTATGTGGTTATTCCTATTGGTGGAGGTGGTTTGGTAGCAGGAATGGGCCTTTATTTTGATAGAAAAAGCCCATCTACCAAAATAATAGGAGTAGAACCACTTGGAGCACCATCTATGCAAAAGTCATTAGAAGCAAATATGCTCATTACTCTTCAAAATATAGATAAATTTGTAGACGGGGCAGCAGTAAAAAAAGTAGGAGCTATAAATTTTGAGATATGTAAAAAATTTTTAACACATCAAGATATAGTGCTTATCCCTGAAGGGAAGGTATGCACTACACTTTTGCAATTATATAATGAATCGGGAATAATTGTAGAACCTGCTGGTGCTTTATCTGTTTCAGCTCTTGATTTTATGAAAGAAACCATCAAAGGAAAAACAGTGGTCGTAATTATTAGTGGGGGGAATAATGATATTTTGAGAATGCCTGAAATTCAGCAAAGATCTATGCTTTACGAAGGTCTTATTCATTATTTTATTATTTATTTTTCTCAACGTGCAGGTGCATTAAAAGAATTTTTAGTCAATGTTCTAGGACCGAATGATGATATTATTCGTTTTGAATATACAAAAAAAACAAATAGAGAAAATGGACCTGCTATCATTGGGATACAGATAAAAAACAAAAATGATTATCAGCATTTAATAGAAAAAATGCGTAATAATCATATTGTTTTTGAGGATTTGGAAGATAAAATGGAACTTTTTGATGCTCTTGTTTAGTCCTCGATTTTCATTGTTCCTTGTGGTTTTGTTATTTTATAGTTAATAAAATCATCAGAAGCAACTAACCCTTCTCCACTATGGATTTCTCCATCAGATGTTATAGTAACATACTTTGAGGTATATACTTGTTTTGTATAAGGATCCCAGAACAATTCTTCTGTATGTAATGTATTGTTTGTTTGTTTATTGATTATGATAACATTCCCTACTCCTTTATACAGGTTTGTTTCGTGGGTATATTCTGCATATTGAGATTCAAAAGTAGATATAATGTCTTTATTTTTATCATAAAATTCCAGAAAAATACCTTTTTCAAAAATCTTATTTCCATTTTCGTACTGTTGCTGCAGTGGAGCTTTCATTCGTATTTTTACTCTTGCAGAGTCACTGTATAAAATAATGACGTTTTTCATTTCTATGGAAGGACCTTTGTAAAGAATAGGAATAGTATTTGGAGTATTGTGTGTAATATCACAAGCAACAAACAAACAAACAAAACATGAATACAAAAAAATGGATATGTGTTCAATTTTTATGTTGTTTTTCACTTACTCATCATCTCTTACTTGGATAAGAATTTGTGTGTCTATCCAACATCCGATGCTTACCATATCTTTTTCTTTTAATCCTTCATTGAATATTTCTTCTACGGATGGAAATTGTTTTCTTGTTTTTTGCATTTCTTCTTTATTTCCTGCTTTTTTATACATTTCATAAGCTGCAATAAATACGGCTCTATCTTTTACTTTACTCTTCCCTTCTCTGCATTCATTATAGCTAGACAAGTAGAGATTCCCAATAAAAGTATATGCTTCGGTTTCATTAGATGTATGAGCTGATATGGATTTACGGGCGTATTCCCTTGCTGTTACTTTGTCTTCTTTCTTTTTATATACTTTTGCAAGATCTAAATAGATATCGGATACTTTTTGTTTATCATTTTTTTCATTTGCAAGCGAAAGAGCTGAATTATAATATTCTAATGCTTCTGTAATTTTATTTTCAGTTGCGAGCTCCTTAGCAATAATAAGAGCAAAATCAACAGACGGTTGTGCTTTTTGGATTACTTTCAGAGAAATAAGATATAAGGGGCTTTCATTGCATTTACCTGCTACGAGAATTTTAAATAGTTTTTTTGCACTTTGAACGTTATTAGGATCGGTTTTGAGTTTGTCTCCAAAATTTTTCTCTATAAATTCACAGTTTACTTTTACTATACTGGTAAGAATATCATCTACTGTCCCGCTTATTTTTTCTATTTTCTTTATGTTATCGGTATTTTTTTCCGCATTAAGTTTTGCTTCTAAAACTTCATCTAATTCAAAGTAGTATGCAAATATTTTTTCGTCAGTTATGCTACCACCCGATTGTTTATACCGTCTTATGATATCCATAAACGCTACTATATTTTCTTCTAATGTTTCTGACTTGTTCAAACGAAATACTTTTTCTAAGATTTCTATGAGTTGTATATATTTTCCTGTGTTATCTTTCCAATATTTGTAAGCAGTTATTGCTTGTCTATTGAGAACTTTTCCTTCTTCGTTAAAATATTTTATTCTACGATCATACATATCCAACGCTTTTTCTTGATACTCTATTTTTTTTTGAGCATTGGTCTCTTTCTCTGCAAGGTTTTCGTATATCTTCGCCCCGTTAATATAAATAGCTTTATTTAAGTCGGGGGTATTTTCTAAGAGCCATGCGTGTGGTTCAACTGCATTTTCAAATTGACCTTGTTTTACATAGTCATTATAAACAGCATTACGTTCTTCGGCTGCAGATCTTTTTTCAGGATCTTCGGGCCATTTAAACCCACCTTGTGCATTCACAAAATGTACACTGAGTACACAAAAAAAACCAATTGTAAACCTAAAAATAATTTTTCTTTTTCGATCCATATAATATGTTTTTATTTTTAAATAGCGTAATTAAAATTTTAATTGAGTAAATATATTTTTTTTATAGATAAGTAATATTATTAATAAAATTATTAATAAAAAAATAGTATTTTTTTATTAATTTTTGTAATGTTCTCAAAGTATTGTATAAAAAATGTTTCCGTATATGTTTTTAGTTATCTTTTATTTTTTTTTACACCCTTTTCATATCGGTGTTTGTGAGGTTTTAATAGATGCCCAAGATTATTCTTTTGAAGTATCTCAAAAAGTTTTTTTAGATGATATAGAAAGTTCTTTCAAAGAAATGTATAAATGGGAGAACCTTGATATAGTAAAACCTGATAATAAAGCGAGGTTGGATAGTATTATACAGCATTATTTCTTAGAAAATATTACATTATATAATTCAGATGAAGCAATACCGTTTTCCTTTTTAGGATATGAGATAGAAAAAGATATTTTATGGGTGTATATGGAAAGTAAGCCGCAAAAAAACATGAATACTTTTTTTATACAGAATACGGTATTGATGGATATTTTTTCAGATCAGGTAAATATAATACACTGCAAAAAAGATAATGTTTCACATTCTATCAAGTTAGAAAAAGATAGGAAAAAATCAATACTCGTATTAGAAAAATAAAAAAAGTGAAGTAATTTCTTTCATAAAAGAAAAAACTTCACTTTTATAGAATGAAAAAAATAATATAGAACTATTTTTTAGATGGTTTCATTGTTTTGTTCATGAGGCATATCGCTTTTTGTATATGAGATATCACTCTTTATAGTTTTCAGATGGAGGTACAGGAAGATGCTCTGTTGAATTAGTTTTATTTTTTTTATATGTTTTCTTTTGTTTTTCTTCAGTTTGTAAATTGTCGTCTGAATTGTTTTTTATTTGTTCCGATTTTTTAGACATATCCAAGGAAGACAAGTTCTGAATGGGTTCTATAAATATGTTATTGATATCCGCGTTATTTATATCAGACATCTCTTTTAGATATTCTTTTGTCTTTTCTGTTGCTGGTGCATGAGTAAATGAATGAGAAATGGAACATTTTTTATCTTCTTTAGAAAAATCCATTATTATAAAATCAAGTTCTTCTCCAACTTTTCCATGGGATCCGTCTTGTTTGATTAAGTTTTTATGGGTACAGAATCCTTCTATGCGAAAAGCTAACTCTACAATATACCCCCTTTCTACTTTTGCAATTACAGTTCCTTTATGGGTGGATCCTTTTATAAAAGAAGATTCTGCTATTTCCCAAGGATTTTGTTGTAAATGTTTATGACTTAGTCCGAGTCTTCTAGTTTCAGGGTATATTTCTATGACTTTTACTTCTATTTTATCGTTTATATTAGTAAATTCTGACGGATGTTTTATTTTTTTTGTCCAACTGAGATCGGATATATGTGCTAGTCCATCTATTCCTTCTTCCAACTCTATAAACAATCCGTATGTAGTTAAATTTTTTACAGTTCCTGTATGTACTGATCCTACAGCATATTTGGTAACGAGGTCTGCTTTTTTCCAGGGATCTTCTGTTAGTTGTTTTATTCCGAGTGACATTTTTTTTCCTTCCCTATCTAATGTAAGAACTACTGCTGTAACCAGGTCTCCTATTTTAATGAAATCCATAGGATTTCTCATGTGTTGAGACCATGACATTTCTGAAACATGGATGAGGCCTTCCACTCCTGGAACTATTTCCATAAAAACCCCATAATCTGCTACATTTACAATTTTTCCTGTTACCACAGAACCAATGATAATACTATCCGGAAGAGATTCCCATGGGTGATCTGATAATTGTTTCATTCCTAAAGAGATTCGTTTTTTATTTTCATCAAAATCTAAAATGACCACATTTATTTTCTGCCCATCGTGCAAGAAATCTCGAGGGTTTGTTACCCTACCCCATGAAATATCTGTAATGTGCAAAAGCCCATCTACTCCACCTAAATCTACAAATGCTCCAAAATCAGTTATATTTTTAATTTCACCCTCTCTAATTTGCCCTCTTTCCAAACTGTTGAGTACGATTGCTTTGCTCTCTTCCAGATATTTCTCCATAAGGGCTTTATGAGAAACAATAACATTATCTTTTGTAAGATTAATTTTTAGTATTTTTACTTCTATTTTTTTATTTACATAAATATTATAGTCCTTAATGGGTTTCGTATCTATTTGTGATCCTGGCAAGAATGCTTCTATTCCAAATATGTCTATAATAAGTCCCCCCTTAGTTCTACGTTTTACTAATCCTTCTATAACTGTCTGATTTTCTAAAGCTTCTTTTATATCTGTCCATGCTTTTACAATTAAAGCTTTTTTATGTGAAAGAACCAATTGCCCTTTTTCATTTTCTTGCTCTTCTATATAAACTTCTACACTATCCCCTACTTTTAGGTTATCGATGTCTCTAAACTCTGTTATAGGAAGTGAACCATCGGATTTAAACCCTACATTTACTAAAACTTCTTTGTTTGATATAGAAACAATATTTCCCATAATAACACCTTTTTCAGTCATGTTATTATGTATTGTTTTTTCTATATCTTCTTCCATGGCTTTCCTTACTTTATCGGAATACTCTTCTATAAAAATTTTATGAGAATACTTACCCCAATCAAAAACTTCTGTTTCTATACTATCTTTTTTTAAATTATCTTGCATTTTATAGCGATCTTTTTTTACATATAGCTTTAAGATCATCAAACTATACCTTTTATTAAAATTATATAAACTTTACGGTAATTACAATATTATGATTATGGTATGTTTTAAAGAAGAATTTTATATAATTCTATCTATAAATATATTTGAAAATCAAAATTACACTTTTTTTAAAAAACTTATAAAACTTAAAAAATATTTGCTTGTTTTTTTTATTTAGAGTAGAAAAATATATTTTTTACTCAAAATATTTTAAATAATTTTATTTTAGATTTTTAATAATATAATATCTATAATAAAAATCAGTAATATATAATCAACCAAATAGTACTTCATTTTAATGTTCAAATAAAATATAAAAAGAATAGTATGGAACAGGTAGCACTTAAACAAGCTGAAAAGTGGATTTATTCAAAAAATGTAGATATATTGACCAAAATACATATACAACAAATGATAAACAAAGGGGATAAGAGTATGCTCATAGAATCTTTTCATACGAGTTTGGAATTTGGAACAGGTGGGATTCGTGGTATTATGGGAGTAGGTTCTAATAGAATTAATAAATATACTATTGGAATGGCTACCCAAGGAATTGCAAATTATTTACATCATACTTTTCCAAAAGAAAAAAAAAAAAAGGTTGCTATTAGTTTTGATAGTAGGAACAAGAGTGATTTTTTTGCTGATATTACAGCAAGTATTTTTTCTGCTAACGGGATAATGGTATATCTTTTTGCAGAATTACATCCCACGCCTCTTCTTTCTTTTGCTGTGAGGCATTTTAGTTGCCATTGCGGTGTTATGATTACCGCAAGTCATAATCCAAAAGAATATAATGGATATAAAGCATATTGGAATGATGGGGCACAGGTGGTATATCCTCACGATACAAATATTATAAAAGAAGTAAATGATATTAGCTTAGATGATGTCAAATTTGAAAAAAAATCTACTCTTATAAAAAGTATTACAAAAGAGTTGGATGAACTCTATATTTCTAAAATATTATCTTTAGGTTACCATAATGCAAATACAGAATATAAAAAGAATTTAAAAATAGTATACTCTTCTATTCATGGAACAGGTATAACCCTTGTGCCTGCTATTCTGCAAAGATTAGGATTTGAAAATCTACACATTGTAGAAGAACAAGCAAGCCCCGATGGTAATTTTCCTACTGTTATTTATCCCAATCCGGAAGAGAGAGAAGCTTTCACTCTGGCTATTAGAAAAGCTATACAAATAAATGCGGACATTATACTGACTACGGATCCCGATGCAGATAGAGTAGGTGTCGGTATCAAAAATTTAACCGGAGAATACCAACTTTTGAATGGAAATCAAACGGCATCACTCCTTATATATTATATATTAGAAAAACTAAAAGAAACAAATACACTTTATTCACATAAATATATTGTAAAGACGATAGTAACCACAGATCTTCTTGCCGTTATGGCGGAAAAATATAATATAAAATGTTACGATACTCTTACGGGTTTCAAGCATATTGCATCCCTTATAAAAAAATTAGAGGGAAAAGAAGAGTTTATTGCGGGAGGAGAAGAAAGTTATGGATATCTAGTAGGTGATTTTGTAAGGGATAAAGATGCTGTTGCTTCTTGTGCTTTTATAGCAGAAATGGCTGCTTTCACACAACAAAACCAAATACCTATATACCAATTATTAGAGAATATTTCTATTCTCTTTGGGCTTTTTGAAGAAAAACTGGTTTCTTTCACAAAAAAAGGAATACAAGGACAACAAGAGATACAAAAGATGATGGATAATTATAGAAAAAATCCTCCTCGAATGATTAATAAGTCACCTGTTATAAGTATAAAAGATTATCTATCAGGAGAAGAAAAAAATTTACAAACAAATACAGTATCTTTGTTAGAACTTCCAAAATCTGATGTGATGCAACTATTTACAGAAGACGGAAGTAAAATTTCAATACGACCATCAGGAACGGAGCCAAAAATAAAAATTTATATAACAGTACGTGAAAAATCTATTTCTTCCGAAAATATAGAAGAAAACAGAAAAAAACTTCAAAAAAATATAGAAAACATAATTATTGATATGAATTTGAAATAATATGAGAAAAAAAAAGGTTTTATTTCTCAAAAGTATAAAAAAGAAAAATAAATGTTAACTTTGTAAAAACATATAATATAAAAGGTCAAGTGGCCGAGAGGTTAGGCAGAGCTCTGCAAAAGCTCCCACGGCGGTTCGAATCCGTTCTTGACCTCCTTTATATAAAAGTAACAAAAAAAGAATAGTTTTTTAGAAATGTTCTTTTTTGTTCATAAAAATTATGGTCTAACACTTTATTATTATTAACAAAAATTAATATGAATTAGCTGATGGATCATAGTTTAAATCGTTGTAATGACAAGAGAATAAAAAGTTATAAACGTTGTGTAAATTCGAGTATTTTAGGAGATAATTTACATCGTATTGGCTATCAATTAATCAGATTATAAAAAAGGTGGGTTAGTAAAACATAAAAAATACAAAGATGTTACTTAAACCAAAGTATCTGTGCAAATTTCTGGACACGTCAGGAAAACTACAGTTTTTAATGAATGTTTTTACTCATTTTATTAAAAATTACTAAAAAACTTCTAAAAGTAAAATTACAAAAAAACTCTAAGAAACTTGACTGAAAATTAAAAATTAAGAGTTTTCTTGTATACACTAATTACCAATTATGAAAAAAGGGGTTTATTATAAAAAATCAATTTTTAGAATTCTTTTATAAATATTTTTTTATTTTATATATAATTTTATGATTTTTCTAATAAAAAAGTGTATTTTTATTTTAAAAAAAAGATATTAAAAAAAAATGCTAATTTGTAATTATATATATTGTGTGACAATTATATAACAATATCTTAAACACTCCTTGATAGCTCAGTTGGTTAGAGCATCTGACTGTTAATCAGAGGGTCACTGGTTCAAGTCCAGTTCAGGGAGCTTACACATGGTGATACATTTGAGATTGGTTTCAAAAACTATAACCTGCTTTTGAACCATAGTACTTAGTATATATCTCAAAATACCTTACAAATCAATATTCTTTCAATTTTTTTCTATTTTCAATATAAATATTT
>JASGCU010000047.1 GCA_030053935.1 Chitinophagaceae bacterium | reverse complement strand
ATAAGATATGTGTGCTTAGTCAGTAAAAGAGTATAAAAAAAGATGAATCCAAACTGTTTTTTTAGAAAAATTAGAAAAAATGTAAACTAATAATACTGGAATATGTACTTTTGTTTTGACTTTTTAAATATAAAATGTGTTCTTATATTTTTAAAGATTAAAACCTAAAAAACCAGTTTTTAGAACCCTACTATATTACATTAACAATACCTTTATTTCTAATAATCTGTTTTCCATATTTTTAATTAAAAATTACTATCGTTTACGATTTTTATCAATAGACCTTTTGCATAATTGATAGTTACTACATTCAAAACTCAAAGTTTGTAACTATTTAACCATTTATAAAAAAATTGTTATAAACAAAATAATAGTTTAATATTTTTGTATAAACATTCAAAAAACGGAACTACAATGAAAATATATTAGATATAAAAGCATTTACTACCCAATTTTCACGAAAAATTTCAGAATCTAATAATACTTGCTAAATAGTTACAATTTTTTTTATTTTGTTAAAAAGTTTAGTGCATTTAATTGCAAAATTTGAAAATGAATGAGGAAAAATTGTCTCGTTGTAATGTGAATATAGGATACTTTATATAACATTTAAAATGTTTAAAATACGAATTCTTATTATATTTTGCGCATGATTATTACTTAGCAAATTTAAAAAGAAAAGGTAAACGTTATTCAAAAGCACAAAATATCGTAGAGAAATCTTTAAAATTATTAATTTTGTACTGAAAGAATGGACTATCTCCATTTGCTTAACAATATCTTGTTTACATTCATTACTTACCACCACAAACATGCAAGATTCAATATTATTTTTAGATATAGAAACGGTATCAGAATACGAAAGCTTTGATACATTACCCGAGAAATGGAAAGATCTATGGATTCATAAATGTAAATTATTAGATAGAGACCAAAAGCTTTCTCCCGAATCATTATACCAAGAAAGAGCAGGAATATATTCAGAATTTGCAAAAATAATCGTTATAGGTCTTGGTTTTTTTACTTATACAGAACAGAAAACGAGGCAGCTACGAGTAAAAGCACTCTATGATGATGGAGAAAAAGATGTATTAGCAAAATTTTCTCAATTATTACAGAACAGATTTGAAGAAAATACCTATTTATGTGCCCATAATGGGAAAGAATTTGATTTTCCATTCCTCTGCCGAAGGATGCTATTACATTCTATTCCTTTACCAACTTGCTTGCAAATGCAAGGGAAAAAACCATGGGAAATAAAACATATAGATACTTTGGATATGTGGAAATTTGGAGATAAAAAAAACTTCACTTCCTTAGATACTCTCACTACTTTATTTGGTATAAAAACATCTAAAACAGATATGGACGGAAGTCAAGTACATAGTGTCTATTATAAAGAAAAAAATATAGTAGGTATAGCAGAATACTGTATGAAAGATATAGTTGCTTTAGCACAGGTATATCTCCGTCTCCATAATACAGAAATATTAGAGGAAACAGATATAATTTTTGTGTAAGTATTTGCGTATACATACAAAACAACCTTTTTATTGTTACATGTTTCATAAACAGATTTTCTGCCCCTATTCTTAAAAACAAGATATTTTCCTTATTAAATTTTAATAACAATTTTGCGTTATACTGAAAGAATAAAAAAAGCACCATATTGTAAATATCTCTCGTTTAATACCATAAAAAATGAAAAAAATCTATATCACAGTACTGTACCTCATAATAATTTCACATATTTCATGCGATAATTCAGAGAAAAAAATAATTTTTTCTGGAAAAATAAATATCAACACCAAAATAGACACGATAAGAGTAGATATATTTGATGGGAAAGAATTTCAACCATTTGATACTATTCTTACAGCGGGAGATAAATCATTCGAAACCCAATATCCTTATACAGAACAAGTGCTGATACGACTACATATACAAAATCAAAATCCAATAGATATAATACTAAACAAGAATAACATTTTTATTGATATACGGGAGCAAGAAAATGAAATGGTATATAAAATAAATGGCTCACCCGATACAGAATATCTTATAAAAGGGGATTCATTATATAAACAACACAAAAAACATCTGCAAGCATTATACGGAGAGATTTCGGATAGTACCAATACTCTAAAAACAGAAGAGGGTATTTTTTTAATACAAGCCGCTTACAACCAACAAATTAAAAAACTTATATGGAAAACTCACAATTCCATATCAGGTATATTACTCACCAACCTTCTACAAAATAACGAGCACGAGATTTTGTTTTTAGACAGTATAAGTGAAAAGTTTTCCCAAGAAGTATCCAATAAATCCTACAAGAGTTACTTTTATGAAAAAATAGAGAAAATAAAATCTTTACCAATAGGATCTATATCCCCTCAAATACATCTTCCATCTCCTCATGGAGAACCTATTTCTCTTATTTCTTTACGAGGAAAATATGTCTTAGTAGATTTTTGGGCAAGTTGGTGTAAACCATGTCGTGAAGAAAACCCTACCCTTCAAAAAATATATAAAAAATATAACATAAAAGGTTTAGAAATATTCTCTATATCTTTAGATAAACACAAAGAATCTTGGATAAAAGCTATAGAAGAAGATAAAATGGAATGGAAAAACGGATTAGATATACAAGCACCTATTCAACAAGCAATCAAAATATATAATATAACTTATATTCCTTATTGGATTTTATTAGATAAGAAAGGAATAATTATCGAAAAAAAAACAGAGGGAAAAGAAATAGAGATGGAAATAGAAAAAATTTTTAATAAATTCTAAATAAAAGATATTATTTTAGTAAAATAAAAGTATTTTATTTAGATTTATAAAAAAATTGCAAAAAAAAAATAATTTAATGTATTTTAACCTTATTATTAAAAAGACAATATTTAAAATAGATATAGATTATTTCTTTTCCAATATAAAAACAGATATTCTAATTACACTAAACACATAAACAAAAGTTAGACAATGAAAAAAATATATAAAGAAGCGACAAAAAACACTCCTAAATTAGTATTTGATGCTGAACAAGGAATTTTAAGTATATCTGGAACCTCTAGTCCAGAAAATCCTATGGTTTTTTATTCTGAATTTTTTAAAGCATTGGATGATTTGGTAATACACGGTAAAACTCAGATGAAAGTAACTTTTGATTTTGTTTATTTTAATACCAGCTCATCTCGATGTATATACGAAGTGCTGAAAAAATTAAAAAACTATCAAAAAAATAATGATAGTAAAATAGTAGATATTACATGGTACTACGAAGCTGATGATGATGATATGAAAGAAATAGGAGAAGATATTCAAGACCTATTAGATATTCCTTTCAATATAAAGGAAAAACCGTAACTTTCTGTGAAAGATTTCCATAGCATCATACACCTGTATAGTATTTTTTTGTTTTTACTATAGATATAGATCTGCTATTCGTGTTACTACTCTTCTCTCAAAAAATAAAAAGTATCTACATTAATTTTTGGCAGTATTTGGCAATCTCTACTGGAAAAGCATCGAATATAATACAGTAACACAAAAAATATACACTTTCATAAATACCTTTATTTATAATGAAGTGTATGTTACTTTTTTGGTATAAATCGACTTTTTATTTACCAAATGTAGGTAATTTATAATATTCCTTTCTTTCAAGATAATCCCATTCATTTTTATACCCTCGTTTTATACAAGTAACTTCTCTTTGTAATTTGAAATATAGAAAGATATGTTGTTCAAAATGTTTGTATGATATTCAATATACATATTCTATTTTTTTTATCATAAGAAAAATATATCTTTTTGATAATCAATTATTTGTAATTTTTAACGAAATCAAACATAGATTATATTTTTTTTGTTAATAAAATGGTAATAAAACTGTATACAAAAATTATAAAATATGATTCAAAAAAAAGATATTGGTAAATATGCTACAAAATAAGAAAAAGATGCCTGTCCAAAAAATTCTTTTATTTGTATTAGGATTTATCATCTTATTTATAATTATAAGAGAAGTAAACAGGAGGCAATATGTCCGGTCGGTGCAGGAAATTTCTGTTCAAATAGATTACTCAGATGAACTCTATTTTATAAACGAACAAGATATTTTTCGTATTATACGAGAAGGATATAGTTTTGAAAAAAAGAAGTATATCAAAGATATAGATTTAAAAGAAATAGAGAGCATAGTAGAGAGAAATTTTTTTATAGAGAAAGCAGAGGTGTATTATGATTTTATTGGGAATCTACAAATATCAATTACTCAAAAAAAACTTATAGGAAGAATTCTCAATAATGGTATAACCGGAAATTATATAACGAAACAAGGATCTATAATACCTCTTTCAGATAAATTTACTGCAAGGACAGTATTAATACAATTTGATAAAAACATTTCTTTTAAAAAAAATATTATAGAAACAAATATAGGAAAGGAGCTATTTCAGTTTTTAGATTTTATAGATAAAAACATATTTTGGAAAAACCAGGTTTCAGAAATAATATTTTATAGCACAGGAGATATTGTTTTTTTTACACAGGTATCCCGACAAATAGTTGAATTTGGAAGAGCAAAAAGTATAGAAGATATAGAAGATAAATTCAAAAGAATAAAAGTTTTTTACACGAAAATACTTCCGAGTAAAGGATGGAATACATATAAAAAAGTAAATGTGAAATTTAAAAATCAAATTATCTGTGAATAAGCAGTAAAAATAAAAAATAGTATGGTAGATAATAAAGAGGGCAAGAAATTACATTTGGGAGAGAAAGATGGGAGCATATATACCGTTGCTTTAGATATAGGAACTACTAAAATATGCGGGGCAGTAGGAAAATTAAAGCGACAGGACAATACCTTAGAAGTAATATCCTTTGCGGAAGAAAAATGTGACGGGGTAAAATTTGGGCAAATAGATAATGTGGAAAATACAAGTAATGCTATCTATGAGGTATTATTAAAACTTGCTCAAGAGAGTTTTGTTACTATTGGAGAAGTGTATGTAGGTGTATCGGGAAGGCACGTCACCTCATGGAGAAAACAACATACTATGGTATTCCAAGAGAAAGAAAAGGAATCCGAGCACATAATAACTAAAAATGATATAGAACTTCTCAAAGAGTCTTTAAAAAATAAAATAATTCCGGACATAAGAAATAATATCATTATTGGATTATACCAGCACCATTTTAAAATTGATCATAACCCACCTGTATCTAATCCAATAGGTAGGTCTGGCACACGATTAGAAGGGCATTTCATGGTCATCACTACATCTGAAAGTACTGTCAATAAAATAAAAATGTGCATAGATAGAGCGGCAAGTAAAATAGATAGCTCATTGCATTATATTGCAAAAGAGAAGATTCATGTGAAGTATATGTTTCAAGGAATTGCATCGGGAAGGTCTGTTTTAAACGAAGATGAGATAGATGAAGGTACATGCGTTATAGATATAGGAGGGGGTACAACGGATTATGTAATTTTTGAAAAAAAAACAGTACAATCTGTAGGAGTTTTTGCAGTAGGTGGGGAGCGACTCACAGAAGATATCAAAGAAGGATGTCGTATAAAGTTTTCTGACGCAGAAAAAATCAAAATAGAGGCGGGGTTTGCTTACCCCACAGAATCATTAGAACAAGAACAGATGGTAGCTGTAGCCAATTCTTCTCGAGAAGAAAAACCCCGAGAAATCCCTAAAAAATATCTCACCGAAATTATACATGCCCGATTGTCTGAAATAATAGAATGGATACACACACAAATGATTAGTGCGGGATACCATAAAAAAATAACCCAACACGGTATTGTCCTCACAGGTGGTGGAAGTAACCAAGATGGAATAAAATCTCTTGTAGAATTGAAAACAGGGATACCTGTTAGAATAGGGTGGCCAACCGAGCATATAAACTCTTTAAAAATACGTTCTATAGCCGATGCAAAATACGCTACACTTGTAGGACTACTCATAGAAGGAATGAATGATGCAAAAAATGATATTATCCATCATCGAAACACCATCACAGTAAAAGAAACAGAACCCTCTGCCACAACAACTTCTCATAAAAAAGGGGGTATCCTGGATGCACTATCTGAAAATGCGAAGCAGTTTACTAAAAATGCAATAGAAAAAACCAAAGAATTTTTATTAGATGATATAAAATAAATTATTACATAATTATAAAATAATACAAAAATGTATTTAGAAATACCTAAAACAAAAAATACCCCTTATATAAAAGTAATAGGGGTAGGAGGAGCAGGAACGAATGCTGTGAATTATATGTTTGAAAAAGGAATTAAAGATGTAGAGTTTTTGGTAACCAATATGGATGACCAAAGCTTACAGATGAGCCCCGTTCCAAATAAATTAACACTCGGAAAAGATGGATTAGGAGCGGGAACAAATCCAGAAATGGCAAAACAAGCAACGGAAGAAAAAAAAGAAGAAATCAAAAAAATATTTGGAGAAAATACCAAAATGATCTTTATAGCCGCAGGAATGGGTGGAGGAACAGGAACAGGTGCATCTCCGGTAATAGCAAAAATAGCCAAAGAAATGCAAATACTCACCGTAGCTATTGTGAGTAGTCCTCAAAAATCAGAAGGGGAAAAAATAGGAAAAAATGCAGTAGACGGTATAACTGCTCTTCAAGAAGTGTGTGACGCTATTATAATTGTGGAAAATGAAAAAATACTAAAAGAATACCCAGGAATCGGTGGTATACGCTCTGCTTATAATAAAGCAAATGATATTCTCGCAAATGCAGCCAAGGGAATAGCCGAAATAATCACTATTCCCGGATATAAAAATGTAGATTTTAGAGATGTCTATAACACTTTGGAAAAATCAGGAACTACTCTTATAGGGTCAGGAAAAGAAAATGGAAAAGACAGATGTCTGAAAGCCATAGAACAAATTATTTCATGTCCTCTCTTGAAAAACATATCCATGGAGGGTGCTAAAAAAGTGCTTATAAATGTAGGACATGGCACAAAACCTGAATGGGAAGTAACTCCCGAAGAGAATGAAAAAATACAAAAATTTATACAAGATAAATGCGGACAAACACCCGATATGAAAATAGGATTTTATGAAGATGCTTCTATAACAGATGACTCACTCAGCATCTTTATAATTGTGACTGCTTTTGCCAAACAGACACCTATAGAATCACCATACCGACACTTTACGCTTACAGAACAACCAAAAAATAAAAACGAAGCCGAAAAAAGAGTTTTTGTGGGAAGTAATCAAAAAAATATCATACCTTTAGATGAAGAAATAGAAAATACACTCTTTTCTGCTGATAGTACCAATAAAAATAAACTATACCAAAATAAACCAAAGGTAAATTTTATTGCCAAAGAAGAAAAATCTCTCAAACCCGAAACATATAAAGAAGAGCAAGAACGAAAAAGAAAAGAAAGAGAAAAACAATATGAAAATAAGCCAGCAGAGCCTTTAGATCAACCTACAATAGAATCTTTTCAAAATAGACCTTCTTACGAAAGGGAAAAAATATCTCTTGAACCAACCCATAATACCTTTCAAAATAAAAATTCACCCTATTCAGTAGGAGATACTTTTACAAAAAATGAAAATAGCACTTCTAATATCTTTCTTCACCCAGGTGTAGATTAAAAAATAAAGCAACAATGTTACGAATAGAAAACTTACACGCTTCCATAGATGGAAAAAATATTTTGAATGGTATCCATTTAGAAGTACAAAAGGGGGAAGTACACGCCATAATGGGACCTAACGGGTCCGGAAAAAGTACTCTTGCTTCTGTATTATCAGGAAGGCCAAATTATGAGGTGACAGAAGGAACAATTGATTTTTTCAATAAAAACATATTAGAAATGAGTCCCGAAGAGAGAGCAAAAGAAGGCATATTTCTTGCTTTTCAATATCCCGTAGAGATACCAGGGGTCACCACTACCAATTTTTTAAGAACAGCCCTCAATCAAGTCCGAGCATATAGAAATTTACAACCATTAGATGCATCAGAATTTTTGAAACTCATCAAAGAAAAGATGAAATTAGTCCAAATAGATCAATCGCTTTTGAGTCGTTCTTTAAACGAGGGTTTTTCAGGTGGCGAAAAGAAAAGAAATGAGATATTTCAAATGGCTGTGTTAGAACCAAAACTTGCAATTCTCGATGAAACAGACAGCGGTTTAGATATCGATGCGCTCAAAATAGTAGCAAACGGCGTAAACTCTCTCAAATCAAAAGAAAATGCTACTATTATCATCACTCACTACCAACGATTATTAGACTATATTGTACCCGATTACGTTCACGTACTTTACAAAGGAAAAATTATAAAATCGGGAGGTAAAGACCTTGCATTGGAATTAGAAAAAAAAGGTTATGATTGGGTTATTCAAGATATGTAACACCTTACTTTCTATACAATATAATGTCAGAGATATCCGATCTAAGATAGGAGTATTCCCCTTCCGTATTGGAGCATCAGACAAAAATCTACTTTTAAAGAGAATTTATACTGAGTTATATAGAGTGTCATGCGATTGGTATACAAATAATATTATAAAAAATGGTAGAACGCATTTTTTATAATATTATCGGTTATTTATTTTTGTGGGTAGATATTTTATTTTTCCTAAATTAGTCGAACTTTGCATTTGCTTTGTGTCACTTTGGGGTATAGTATTTTTTATTTTTATTGTTACAAAAAAGACGCGAATAAATTATAAAATACATTTTTATATTTTACTACAAATATTCAAACATACTTTGACTCTTTTTAGTCCATTTCCGAAAAAGAGAGGTGCATTCCCGATTCATTGAGAATAATATCCAATTGATGTAAAAAAAGAAGCCCACATTTTTAAGTGTGGGTTTCCTTGATATTAAGTGTTCATTACCGTCACATTTCTTTTATTTTTATATTTCTAAAAGATACTTTATCTCCGTGGTCTTGGAGGGCTATCTTTCCTTTTGTGTTTTTTCCAAAATGGAGCATCTTTGCAAATTTAGAATTATTTATAAGGTTTTTCCATTCGGGAGAATCTATGTTGTATTCTGAAACTTTGTATCCGTTTAGCCAGTGTTGGATATTCCCATTCTGGGAGATGATTCGGACTTTATTCCATTGTTCAGCGGGATTTACTGTGATAAATTTACATGATATCAAATCATATATGTCTCCCGCACGGTGTTTTTCATAGTTTGCATCATCGTGTAAGGCATTGTCTAATATCTGCATTTCTATTCCTGTTTCCCATGGATAGTTATATGATTCATTTTCTTGGGAATGTATCATTATGCCGCTGTTTCCTCCTTTTGATATTTTCCATTCTAAATAGAGTTCATAATTTTTATACTCCGCATCAGTTACAATATCACCTCCTTGGGAAGATTGCCATGAAGTATCAGTAGTAGATTTTCCTAAAAAGGTAAGTTCTCCATTTATTACTTTCCATCGGGTTCCTATAGTTTGTTTTCCAAAAGTATGCCATCCTTTGGTGGTTTTTCCATCAAAAAGGAGTTCCCATCCATTTTTTTTTTCAGTTTCTGTAAGGGCGTTGAGTTCTATGGAAAGGGGTCTCACAAATCCTTTTTCGGCAGATATATTATTGAGAGTATACCAGGCTTCTGTTGACCAAAGTTCTGTTTCGTTCTCGGCAATAAAAGGGTCTGTTATGCGAAAATATACTACGTGCTGTGGTTTTAGATTTTGGAGTTCTAAGAATATTTTTTTTCTGTCTTCGGATAGGTGAAGTTTTTTAACTCGGAGAGTTTCTAAATCCATTTTTGGTCCGCCGTATTCTTTTGTTGGTTTATACCACCATTGATGGACTACAAAAGTTTCGTTGGTTATGTATTGTCCTTCTTTGATGGGGAGCGTAAATTCTATTTCAAAACCGTTTGCTTTGGAACGTATAGCAAGCATTTCAAATGCTGTTTTTCCGTTATATTCCATACGTTGGAGTCCGTACCATTTTTTTTCATTGTGGCTCCAATTTCCTGAGGATCCTATTCCGCCGATGTAGAGAGAGCTATCATTCAGCCATTTTATTCTGTTGACACCTGCTTCTAATCCTTGTGTAAATCTAAATACGGCACCTTGGTATTCTCCGTTTATTTTTTCCGCAAAGACCCTTTTTATTCCGCCATGAGTCACTTCTCCGTGGATCATTTGTCCTTTATAGACGCCAATATTGATAGGAGCAATTTCTGATGGAGAATTCCCTATTTCGTCTTGTGGAAGCCATACTACGGGTGGTTTTTCTTTTAGTTTTTGTGTTTCTTCGGGGGAAACGGAATGGGAGCCAAAAAAAGCATTTTGTGAAAGGTGTAGTATTTTAGAACTGGGGAGCCAATCTCCTTGGTTATCGGATACAAATATTTCATTATCTACTCCAAATCCTATTCCATTGGGCGTACGGAGTCCGCGGGCGATGAATTCTACTTCTCCCGTTTGTTTATGAATTTTTATTGTCTTTCCTCTATCGGGAATTTGAGGGTTTGCACTTGCTCCTCCTGGAAGTATAGCGGTGGCAAGGTTTGCATAAAAGTATCCATCTTTATAGAGTAACCCGAATGCAAATTCGTGAAAATTAGAAGAAACTTTCCAATTATTGCTGATATTTCTATATTCATCAATGATATCATCACCATCTCTATCTATGAGTTGGGTAAGTTCTTGTTTTTGAAGGACGTATATGGTGTCATTTACTATTTTTAAACCTAATGGCTCTGCAAGACCGTAAGCTATTTTTTTTACTTTTATGAGTTCGGGATTATGACTTTTATGATTTTCTATGAGATACACTGATCCCGTTTCGTCCCAAGTAGAAATAACCATTTTTTTATTGGAAAGAAAGTCCATACCACCTACTTTTGGCATAAAATTATCAGGTCTGGCTTGATAAACAGAAAAAGACGGATGCACTGCATTTAAGGGTATTTTATCTCCGGGTATGGACTTAGCAAAGTATTTTGCTTCTCTGTATGGTTTTGTTTCTTTAAAATCTTCCGCATTGTGAGTTATAAGAGAATCGGGAATGATTTCAAAAGCTTCTTTTTGATTGTTAAACCATTGGAAGGAGAGAGCAGCACCACCTCCTGCTTGAAAAAAAGTGATTTTTACAGTATGGATACCCTCATTGAGGTATATTTCTCCATCTTTTGGTTCTGCTCCGTGGTAGCCCCAGTTATCAATAATTTTTCTTCCGTCTATATAAAGACGAGAACCATCATCACTTGCTATTCTAAAGAGGTAGCTGGATGTTTTGGGAATATGTATATTGGCGTTTATTTCTATATATACGTTTTGTAAAAAATAAAAATCCGATGGCTCTAGCAAATGAATAAAAGGTGTGGTAGCGACTCTTATGGGCTTTGTTTTTTCTAAAATGGAAAAACGTGGAGTATCCCCTTCAAAGGTGTAGAGATTCAGTGCAAATCCTTTTTGAGAAGACCTTATTTCGGGTTTTGTATCTTTCCAGTTGATAGGGAGGGATTTTTCACCTAAATGCCAAAGTGCCGCATCGCCTTTTTGTTCGTTATCGTCTAAGGTGAGAATATACTTGACCATTTCTTGAGCGTCTTCATTTTTTAATGATGGGTGTGGTGTCATTGGTACGTCTCCCCAAACATTTTTTCCGCCTTGGATAATTTTATCAGATAATCTTTGTATATTTTCTGTGTTTTCGGAGTATTTTCGGGCAATGGACAGATAAGAGGGTCCTATTGTTTTTACTTTTTCATTATGACATGTTTTGCAGTCATTTTTAGCAATGAGGTTCTTTCCTGTATGCTCTGTGAGAGATTCTGTTTCTGATTCTATTTCTTCTTTGAGTATGGGATAGAAAATTTGTATTTCGGTGGGGTTTGCATCAACAGATAAAGTGCCTTCTATGGTGGTCAGTGTTCGTTCTCCTTTTTTTACAGAGTATTGTGTTTTAGGAGTAAAATTACCAATGATGGTATAATCATCGGGTGATGCTAAAGAAGTAATACGTGTATGAAGAACAGCATTGATGCCTGATGGAATATGTTGTATTTTAAAGATTCTTTTGAACCCTATCTTTCCTTTTTTTTGAATAAAAATTACATTTTCAGAGAGGGTGAGTTTTTCTGTTGCAGAAGTAAGCTCTATAATGAAACTTACATTTCCATTTTCAAAAGAATATCCTTTATACTTCGCAACTGTGTTTTGAGGTGATGCATCTTTTTCTATGGTCCATGAGGATGTAAGAGCTGTATCTAAATAATATACATATCCAAAACTTGAGGGTTGTGGTCCGTGTATAGTATTGTAAACAGCACCTTCTAATTTTACACCTCCTTTCCATACTTTGTAGATTTGTCCATTATCGGCATTATATGCTACCCATAAATCGGGATGGAGTGCGACCGTTATCATTCTCGGAATTCCATCTAATACAGATCTAAAAACGGATACATCTCCTCTCTCTTTTTTCTCTCGATTACAAGCTCCTGTAACACTTACTATTAGTAATACTAAAAAGTATATTTTTTTCATAGTTTATTTTTATTGTTGAATGAATGTTTTTTTTATTTTAAATTATTAGATTTTGTGCTTGTTGTTTAGATTTTACAAAGTATTTCCTAAATCTTTTTCTTCTTTTCCTAAGTATTCATCGATACAGTAATGACAAAAATAAATAAAGGGGATTAATAGAACTGCTACAAATCCTTTGTAGATATAGTTTATGATACCTATAGATAATACCTGTGATATTGACCAGCGCTGTGCTTCGGGTGCAAAAAGATAAAAAGCAATAAATATTACGATAAAACTATCTATAAATTGGCTTACTAAAGTGGATCCTGTGCTTCTAAGCCATACTCTTTTATGTTGGGTTCTTTGTTTTATTTTGTGAAAAACGATAGTATCTACTACCTGCCCTACTAAGAAAGCAACTATAGAGCCTAGCATAATTCCTATTCCTTGTCTAAAAATAACCAGAAAAGCAGAATTTATATTAAAATCATCTGTGCCGATAGAGGTTTTGTTAATATCTATCCAAAAAGGCGAAGGGGCTAATACCGTAGAAATATAAATAATCAAAAAAGAATATCCTATCAGTGAAGCAGTAATATAGCTTATTTGTTTTAACTTTTCTTTTCCGAAATATTCATTAATAATGTCTGTAACGATAAATACAAAGGGCCAAATGATGGCTCCTGCTGTAAGGTTAAAATCTAAAACAAAGCCATTGAATAAGTGTATTTGAGCTGGTGCTACTCCTAATGAGTTTTCTAAAGAAAAAATTTTTACTCCTATTATTTCTGCTACCAAAGCATTTGTTACAAAAACAGCAGCAAGCATTATAAAAAGGTTATTTTTACGAGAATGGTATGATTGATTCATTGTTTGTATTCTTAATAGGTTCAACTTAAAAAACAGATATGTTGTGATCAATGTATTTGCACAAGATAAAGTATATTTTTGTTTTTTTTAAAATCTTTTGCGTATTGTAATTTTTATGGTTTTTTTTGTTAAAAATGAGTGCTTTCATGAAGTTTTTTGTGAATTTAGTTGTTGTATTTTTGATTGTTAAAAAATTTTTTATACGTAGAAATGTAATATTATGTTCTCATTGTGCTTTTATAAAAACTCCGGAAAGATTGGGAATAGATTTTTTATTTTTATAAACATTTTTTCCGTTTATCCAAACCATAAGGATTCCTGAAGAAAGTAAATGGCTGTTATGAATAGTAGCGTTATCTTTTACTTGATTGGGGTCAAATAATACTAAATCGGCGTAATAACCAACGGTAATAACACCTCGTTTTTGGATTCCTAAATATTCTGCTGTTAATCCTGTCATTTTATGAATTGCTACGGGGAGTGTTATTTTTTTTTGTTCTCGCACATACGTATTTAAAATTCTTGTAAAAGACCCGTACCCTCTAGGGTGTCCGCCTCCATTTCCATCAGAGCAAATTACACTGTGTTTCCATAGTATAAAATCTGTTACATCGTCATCACTCATTGATTTTCCTGCTATTGCCTCTATGGATCCGTTGTAATTTGGATTTTTTGTCTTAAATTCTGAGGCAATATCTATAAGATACATCAAGGTATGAGCAGGAGATTCTTTTCTCATAAGGGAGATTTCATATATTGTTTTTCCTTTATAAAGAGGAAAAGGAGCATAGTTAACTAATACGGAGCTTCGTGCATCAAAGAGTTGATCAACTGCAAATTCTGCACTTTTTAAAGAAGTATAATTATGATCCGGAAATAGGACTCTCATCGTAGAATTCCAAAAATTATAGGGGTAGACGTCTGCTGTGATATGTATCCCCTCTTTTCTTGCATTATTCAATTTTTCAAGGACACGGGATGCGGTATGCCAATTGTCTTTTTTAGCAATTTTTATATGAGAAATCTGAACGGGAATATTTGCTATTCTTCCGATGTTTATGATTTCATCAAGAGCTTTATCCATTGATATATCTTCACTACGAATGTGGCTTATGTATCTTCTTTTCTTTCCTGATAAAATCTTTGCCAATTGTAGCACCTCATCGGGAGAAGAATAAAAAGCTGCTTCGTATTCTAAGCCAGTTGATAGTCCTAAAGAACCTTTTTCCAATTCTTTTTCTAAAATAATCCTCATCTTATCTATTTCTAAGGGGCTTGCTGTCCTCAAAAGATTTTTTTCACCCATTACGAGTTCTCTCAAAAAAGAGTGACCTGTATAAGAACAGACGTTTACACCAATAGGATTTTTTTGTATAGATTTCTCTAATGAATCTATATAGTAACTATCTCCATCTTGCCCTATCACAATGGTAGTAATGCCCTGATTAGCAGTAGCTATGGATGAGGGGTCGTCTTTTAAAAGACCAAAATGATGGCTATGAGCATCTATAAAACCAGGAGCAAGGGTCAATCCTTCTGCATCTACAATTTCTTCATGTTCTTTCTCTGCTAAATTCCCTATTTCTGTGATTCTATCTTCCACTATTCTTACAGAGCCACGAAAAGAATTAGAACCAGTTCCATCTACGATTTCCGCGTTTTTTATAAGGAGAGAAGAAATAGTGCTCCTATTAGGTTCTTTCTGTATAGCATAAGTTTCGTTCCATAAAAGCGAGATAATCTGTATGAGGAAGAAAATAATATTTATTTTTTTCATATAAGTGTACTATATTTTATTTTTGGTATTACGTAAAAGAAAAAATGGTGAGATTCTTATATAGATATTTTATAATAATTGATTAAGTTCATAACTTCATTATGTTAGTATACAAATAGTATTATAAAAAAATAAAATTATTTCAGTTTTTTGTAATTCAAATTATTTTTTGTGCTTTACTATCTAAAAAAAAACTTAAAAATAAAAAAACTATCAACATTTGTATTTTGTGAAAATATTCTTTTTTGGTATTGTTAATGTAATATAGATTTTATGAAAGTTAGTGTTTTTTTATGTTTTAAAAAGATTTGATTTTTAATTCTTTAAACGGTTGAAAATCTATTAAGAGTTCACTAAAATTATAGTACATTAACAATACCGAAATAAGAAAAAAAACTATACATCTTTGAAATTATGTAGTATAGGGAAAAACAATTTTATATTTTACTAAAAAACAATTTAAAAAACGATGAAATTTCTTTTTATACTCTCCAAGTGGATTGTGGGGGCATTATTTATTTTTTCAGGTCTTATCAAATTAAATGATCCTATTGGTACTTCTATAAAATTAGAGGAGTATTTTGAAGTATTCAGTATGGATATTTGGTCTTTTTTTCATGTTTTCTCTGTTATATCGCTTCCTCTTGCTTTGTTTCTGTGTGTTTTAGAGGTGGTCTTGGGTATTTCTCTTCTTATGAATTACAGGTTTCGTTTGACCGTTTGGCTGTTGCTTTGGACTATAGTATTTTTTACATTTCTGACTTTTTATTCTGCATATTTTAATAAAGTGACGGATTGCGGGTGTTTTGGAGATGCTCTAAAACTTACTCCGTGGCAATCTTTCTCCAAAGATATTTTTTTATTGTGTCTGATAGTGATTCTATTTTCAAAAAGGAATAGTTATTTTTCCTCCACTCCCAATCTTACAAAAAATATAATAATAGTCGCTTCTGTTATCCTTGTCACCTTTATAGGGTATTATGCGATTGAGCATCTTCCGTATATTGATTTTAGGGCATATAAAATAGGCAGTAATATTCCTAAAAGTATGAAACCATCAGGGGTTTTGCGGTATACTTATATAATGGAAAAAGATGGAAAAAAGTATTCTTTTGAGTCATATCCTTTAGATACGAGTTATCGTTTCAAGAATATGAAAGTAATAAATCCTGAGGTGGCCCCCAAGATAACAGATTATGATATTTGGAATGAGGAACAAAATTTTACAGAAGAATCTTTTAGAGGGAAGAAACTATTGATTATTATACGAGATCCTAAACAGGCAAGTGTTAAAAATATTTCTCGCATAAATACACTCATACAAGAGTTAGAGAAGGATACAGATATACAAATATGGGCAATTACATCAGTAGATAAAAACACTTTTGAAGAATTTAGACACAAGGTGCAATTGGCTATTCCTTATTTTTTTGCTGATGGTACAGTTCTAAAAACAATGATGCGAGCAAATCCTGGTATTATTCTTTTGCAAGAAGGCACCGTAACAGGAATGTGGCATCATAATGATACTCCTAAAAAACAAGAAGTCATACCCCTTCTCAGATGAAACTTGCAGGTACAAAGAAATTTTTTTTAATTGGACTACCGGGTTCAGGAAAAACTACTGTTGGAAAGATATTATCTATGGAGATTCAAATTCCTTTTTTGGATTTGGATGGAGAAGTAGAAAAAAAAGAAAAAAAAACTGTTTCTGAAATATTTAGAACAGATGGAGAACCTTTTTTTAGAGAAATAGAATCTCATGTACTCCAAGAAATTATACACAAAAAAACAGAATATGTACTATCCTGTGGAGGAGGAACGCCTTTTTTTTTTGAAAATATGAAACATATGAAAGAAAATGGGATTACTATTTATTTAGAAACCCCATGGGAGGATATTTCCGTCCGCTTGTGGAGGAAAAAAGAAAAACGTCCTCTTATTGAATCCATTTCATCCCAAGATTTTCAGAACAGTATCGAGAAAAGATTTTCATACAGAATCCCTATCTATAAAACAGCGGACATTATAATAAACACTGCTTGTAAAGAAAAAAAAACGGTGGTAGGTGAAATAGTTTCTGCTCTACATACATTTATTTGACCGAGTAGTTGTCTTTTTTAAGGAATGTTTTTATAGTATCCACAAAGTTACCTTGTATAATTATTTCTTTTTCTTTTACGCTTCCTCCTGTGCCGCAATGTATCTTTATTTTTTTTGCTAAAATTTCTAAATCCTCTGTTCTTCCTTTCAATCCAGTAATGATAGTGACTTGTTTTCCTCTCCTTCCTTTTGTTTCATAGTATACATATAATTTTTGTTTTTCGGCAGAAACTGTTTTTTCTTCTGCTTGATTATCTTGTGAATATAAAAATTGAGGATTGGTAGAGTATACAATGTGATTCTCTGACTTGTTTTTTTTTTGCATTCTATTTTAATGTTATAAAAGATTTGTATGTTGTATGACGGTGCATTTGTCGGGAGAGGAATGGAGTAATTGTTGTTGGTTTCTTTTTAAAAGAGGATGTATAAAAAAAGGGTCAATTTCTACCAAAGGAATAAGAGTAAAGTTTCTCAAATGGATGAGGGGGTGTGGGATTGTCAATGTTTCCGTTTTGAGAATGGTATTTTCAGCATAGAGGATGTCTATATCTATGGTTCTTTCAGCCCATCTATTCTCTTCATTTCGGGTTCTTCCAAGTAGTTTTTCTATTTCTTGGAGTTGCTCTAATAAAAGAAAAGGTGTGGTATCTGTTTGGATTATAATAACTTGGTTTAAAAAATCGGGTTGTTGTTTTTCCCCCCAAGGCTCTGTTTTATAAAAAGATGATTGGGATAGAATGCGGTGTTTTTTTTCTGAAAGCATTCTTTTCGCTTGTTCTATGGTAGAGAGCATCTCTTCTTTATTAGAGCCTAATAAAATATGATAATTCATTGTTTTATTTCTGATGGATAGAATAATTGTAAATACTCTGGTGATCAAGTGCAAGTTACACCTTTTTTAAATATGTTTCAATATAATAAAAAAAAAAGAGCGTCTCATCAACGCTCTCTTTAGTATTTATAATAATAGCTACTCTTTTATTATCTTTTCTGTTTTTAATACCTCTCCTTTTTCTCCATAGAGTATAATGATATATTCTCCTTTGGATAAAGTTTTGAAATCTACTCTCAACCCTAATTCATAATTC
>JASGCU010000046.1 GCA_030053935.1 Chitinophagaceae bacterium | reverse complement strand
TGCAGGAGCAATAGAGGATTATACCCAAGCAATAAGAATCAATCCCCAATATGCAGAAGCTTATAATAATCGGGGAGCTGCAAAAAGGGAATTACAAAAATATCAAGAGGCAATAGAGGATTATACCCAAGCAATAAGAATCAATGACCAATATGCAATAGCTTTTTATAATCGGGGAAATGCAAAAGATGACTTACAAGAGTATGCAGGAGCAATAGAGGATTATACCCAAGCAATAAGAATCAATCCCACACTTGCAGAAGCTTATAATAATCGGGGAAACGTAAACAATAAATTACAAAAATATCAAGAGGCAATAGAGGATTACGCAAAAGCAGTGGATCTCTGTTTTGTGTATGATACTGAAAAACTTACAGTGCAGAAGGTTTGTAAGTTTCTGCCGATGAATGAGAATACTCTTGGAATACTCAATAATAAACAGATATGGTTTGCCCATCCTTCCACTTTTAATGATCCCCTGGATGGAAATTTTTTACAAAGATATTATGAGGAAAATAAAAGTTTATTTTCTGTGTTAGATACCATTCTCATTGCTTCTTTTGTGGGTGATACAAAACGTGCTTTAGAAAATGAAAACCTTATGTGGTCCCATTATGCGAAAGACCATACGGGTATTTGTCTCGTCTATGAGTTTAAAAAACCATTCCGTTCAAAGAGATTTTTGGCTCAAGCGGTGGACTATCTCCCCGAAATAGAACACCCTAATATGAACAATCTTCATACTACTATTGAGTCAGGATTTTTTACGAAGCAAAAGTGTTGGGAGTATGAAGATGAGTTTAGAATTGTATACCGCCTGCAAGAAGCAAAAACAGAAAAGAAGGGAAAAGCCATACCTCTCTCAGATTTAGGTTTGGTGCTGAAAGAGATTGTTTTTGGACTTAAGTGTACTGAAATGTCCAAGCAATTAATAAAGCAGATAATATCAGGTAAGGAAGAATATAAAGAGGTACGTTTATATAAAATGACCGATAAAAAAGGAGGGAATCATTTCCAGCTCGAAAAAAAAGAAGTAGATAAAAATACTATTATATAACATACACTCACATACAAACACATGAAAACAGCACAAGAATATTTTGATGAAGGAGTTAAAAAATACAAATTAAAAGATTATGCAGGTGCAGTAAAGGATTATACCGAAGCAATAAGAATCAATCCCCACTATGCAAACGCTTTTACTAATCGAGGATATGCAAAATATAAATTAAAAAAATATGCAGAGGCAATGAAGGATTATACCCAAGCAATAAGAATCAATCCCCACGATGCAAAAGCTTATAATAATCGGGGAGCTGCAAAAAGGGAATTACAAAAATATCAAGAGGCAATAGAGGATTATACCCAAGCAATAAGAATCAATGACCAATATGCAATAGCTTATAATAATCGAGGAAATGCAAAAAAGAAATTACAAAACTATGCAGGAGCAATAGAGGATTATACCCAAGCAATAAGAATCAATCCCCAAGATGCAAAAGCTTTTTATAATCGTGGAAATGCAAAAGTTGGATTACAAGAGTATGCAGGAGCAATAGAGGATTACGCAAAAGCAGTGGATCTCTGTTTTGTGTATGATACTGAAAAACTTACAGTGCAGAAGGTCTGCAAGTTTCTGCCGATGAATGAGAATACTCGTGGAATACTCAATAATAAACAGATATGGTTTGCCCATCCTTCCACTTTTAATGATCCCCTGGATGGAAATTTTTTACAAAGATATTATGAGGAAAATAAAAGTTTATTTTCTGTGTTAGATACCATTCTCATTGCTTCTTTTGTGGGTGATACAAAACGTGCTTTAGAAAATGAAAACCTTATGTGGTCCCATTATGCGAAAGACCATACGGGTATTTGTCTCGTCTATGAGTTTAAAAAACCATTCCGTTCAAAGAGATTTTTGGCTCAAGCGGTGGACTATCTCCCCGAAATAGAACACCCTAATATGAACAATCTTCATACTACTATTGAGTCAGGATTTTTTACGAAGCAAAAGTGTTGGGAGTATGAAGATGAGTTTAGAATTGTATACCGCCTGCAAGAAGCAAAAACAGAAAAGAAGGGAAAAGCCATACCTCTCTCAGATTTAGGTTTGGTGCTGAAAGAGATTGTTTTTGGACTTAAGTGTACTGAAATGTCCAAGCAATTAATAAAGCAGATAATATCAGGTAAGGAAGAATATAAAGAGGTACGTTTATATAAAATGACCGATAAAAAAGGAGGGAATCATTTCCAGCTCGAAAAAAAAGAAGTAGATAGAAATACTATTATATAGCATACACTCACCTAAATATAATATTTCTATTTATTCGAGATTTTTATTGATTATAATGTATATGGTCATAATTACTTTCTAATTCTTTTTTGAGAAATGCGCCTGTGATACTTTCTTGGTTTTGGCTTATTTCTTCGGGAGTTCCTTCTGCTACTATTCTTCCACCTTTATTTCCGCTGTCTGGTCCGAGGTCTATAATATGGTCGCATACTTTTATAACGTCTAAATTATGTTCTATTATAAGGACGGTATTTCCTTTATCCACGAGTTTATGAAGGACGTTTAATAGGAGTTTTATATCTTGGAAGTGGAGACCTGTTGTGGGTTCGTCTAGTATATAGAGTGTTTTGCTGGTATCTCTTTTGTAGAGTTCGGAGGCAAGTTTTATTCTTTGGGCTTCTCCACCAGAGAGGGTTGTAGAGCTTTGCCCAAGAGTGAGGTATGATAATCCTACATCTTGGAGTACTTTTACATATCGGAGTAAGAGAGGTTGATGCTCAAAAAACTGCACTGCTTGTTCTACTTTCATTTCTAATACGTCGTATATAGATTTTCCTTTGTATCGGGCTTCGAGGGTTTCTCTGTTGTATCTTTTTCCTTTACATACTTCACAGGTTACGTGGACATCGGGAAGGAATTCCATTTCAATAATTTGTATTCCGCCGCCTTCGCAGTTTTCGCATCTTCCGCCTTTGAGATTAAAAGAGAATCTTCCTGGTTTATATCCTCTTATTTTAGATTCGGGGAGTTCGGTAAAAAGATTTCTTATGTGCGTAAAGAGTCCTGTGTAAGTTGCGGGATTGGAACGGGGAGTTCTGCCAATAGGAGATTGGTCTACTTCGATTACTTTATCAATATGTTCTATACCCGTAACAGAGGCATATGGCATTGTAAATGATTTGGTACCGGAGAGATAGTTTTTTAAGATAGGAAAAAGAGTATTGTGGATGAGGGTAGATTTTCCGCTTCCTGATACTCCTGTGATGCATATCATTTTCCCTAGGGGAATGTTGAGATTTACAGATTGGAGGTTATTTCCTTTTGCTCCTTCTATAGAAATATATTGTTCATTGCCGGTTCTTCTTTGAGGTGGTGTTTCTATTTTTAGTTTTCCTGCAAGGAATTCTGAGGTAACCGAGGACATTTTTATTATTTCTGAGGGGGTTCCTTGGGCTACTATTTTTCCACCATGTACTCCTGCTCCTGGTCCTATGTCTATTATATAGTCGCTATCCATCATAATTTCTTTATCGTGTTCTACTACAATGACTGTATTGCCGAGGTCTCTTAAATTTTTGAGAGATTTTATAAGTTTTGCATTATCACGTTGGTGTAATCCGATACTTGGCTCATCTAATATATATAAAACATCTACTAATTGTGTTCCTATTTGATTTGCTAGTCTTATTCTTTGGGCTTCTCCTCCTGAGAGTGTTTTGATGGGTCTACTCAGGGATAGGTAGTCTAATCCTATATCTATAAGGAAGGAAATCCGTTTTCTTATTTCTTTAAGAATTTCTTTTGATATAATATTTTGTTTTTCTGAAAGGCGTGTTTCTATGTCTGTAAGCCATTCGTTTAAAATATATATATTCATGTCAGATAATTCTGCTATATTTTTTTTGTCTATTTTAAAATAGAGGGATTCGGGTTTTAGTTTAGTGCCATTACATTTTGAGCATACTATTTCGGTTACGTATTGTTCTAATATATTTTTTTGTTTTGAGGCAAAGAAATGAAATAAACCTTCAAAATAGTACATTCTTTTTGTAATGGGTTTCTTTGTAGATAGTGTTATGGTAGTCATGGCTTCTATATATTCCATGTATTGAGACTGATTTCCGTGTAAAAGTTCTTTTAGGGTTTCGGGTGGAAATTTTTTAAGAGGTACATCAAGGGTAAGATTATAGTTTACTTCCAAAAACTCTTCTATATTGGAAAAAATAGTAGCATTTCGGTAGATACCAAGGGGAGCAATACCTCCTTTTTTTATACTGAGTTTGTCATCGGGAATAATTACTTCTAATGGATATGTTTCTTTTATTCCCATACCTTTACATTCGGGGCAGTATCCTTTTTGAGAATTATAAGAAAAAGTATTAGGGGAAGGTTCTTCGTATGAAATACCTGTTTCGGGATCCATAAGCATTTTTGAGAAGTAGGTAAAGTTTTTTTTATCATCTTGAATGAGTAAAACACCTTCTCCGTACTTCAATGCTGTTTTGATAGATTCTTTTATTCTATTATCATTTTCTACATCATGTTCGGTTATATCGAGAGTATCTATAAGGATCTCTATGTTATGGATTTTATATCTATCGAGTTCCATTCGGGGGGAAATGTCTTTCATAACTCCGTCTATTTGGGCTGTTGAAAAACCCAATTTGAACATCTGTTGAAAAAGGTCTTTGTAAGTTCCTTTTCTTCCTTTTACAGCAGGTGCAAAAAGTTTGATTTGAGTTCCCAAAAATTGTTTATGGATTTGAGTTATAATTTGTTCTTCGGTTTGTTTTACAAGGTTTTTCCCTGTAGGAGTACATGCATCGCTTGCACGAGCATATAAAAGTCGTAAAAAATCATATATTTCGGTTACCGTGCCTACGGTAGACCTTGGATTTCGAGATATTGTTTTTTGTTCTATGGATATAACGGGACTGAGTCCGTTTATTTTATCTACGTCGGGTCTTTCCATATGTCCTATAAAACCACGCACGTATGAGGAAAAGCTTTCCATGTATCTTCTTTGTCCTTCTGCGTAAATGGTATCAAAAGCAAGGGATGATTTACCACTCCCACTCACCCCTGTCATAACAATAAGTTGATTTTTTTTTATGCTAATATTAATATCTTTTAGATTATGTTCTCTGGCTCCATAAATATCAATAGATTGTGTATCGTCTTGAATATCTAAAACTAAACTATCACTCTGTATGTTCATGTAAAAGTAATGACGTGTGTTAAATTTTGGTGTTTATTCTGTTGAAATATCTCGTGGGTCGGTTATAAAGCCATTGATAGCACTAGCGGCTGCGGTAATAGGGCTTGCTAAAAAGGTGCGTGCACCAGGTCCTTGTCTTCCTTCAAAATTACGATTGCTGGTGCTGATGCAGTATTCTCCGTTTGGAATTTTATCCTCATTCATTCCAAGGCAGGCAGAGCATCCCGGGCCTCTAAATTCAAAACCCGCTTCTACCAGTATGGTATCTATTCCCTCGGATATTGCTTGCTTTTCTACTTGTTTACTTCCAGGTATAACCCAAGCATTTACATTGTTTGCTTTTTTCTTGCCTTTTACATATTGAGCAACTAATCTTAAGTCCTCTATTCTTGCGTTCGTGCAGCTTCCTATAAAAACATAATTTACTTGTTTTCCTTTTAAGGTAGTGCCTTCTTTGAGTCCCATATATGCTAATGCTTTTTTGAAAGAGGGCACATCGGGGACATCGTTTGAAATTGGAATTGTTTCAGAAATTTTTATGCCCATACCAGGGTTAGTTCCGTAAGTAATCATCGGTTCTATATCTGATGCATGAAAATAAAGTTCTTTATCGTATATTGCTCCTTCATCTGTGGCAAGTGTATTCCAATATTTCTTGTAGGTTTCAAAATCCAATCCTTTGGGTGCAAATTCTCTTTCTTTTATATACTGAAAGGTAGTTTCATCAGGGGTTATTATACCCCCTCTTGCCCCCATCTCTATACTCATATTGCAAATAGTCATTCTTGCTTCCATACTCAATGAAGTTATTGCAGATCCTGTGTATTCTATGAAGTAGCCCGTTCCGCCACTTGATGTAATTTTAGATATAATATACAGAATTATATCTTTTGAGGTAACTTTTTTGGCAAGTTCTCCATCAATCTGTATTTTCATTGTTTTGGGTTTATTTTGCATAAGGCACTGTGTGGCTAAAACCATCTCCACTTCGCTTGTTCCGATTCCGAATGCAATAGTTCCGAATGCTCCATGAGTAGAAGTATGGCTATCTCCACATACAATGGTCATACCTGGGAGAGTAAGTCCTAATTCTGGACCTATTACATGAACAATACCTTGATAAGGGTGATTTAAACCATATAATTGTATATCAAATTCTTTGCAATTATCTGTCAGTTTTTGTACCTGATGCCGAGAGAGTTCTTCTCGAATGGGGAGATGTTGGTCTTTAGTAGGAACATTATGGTCTGCTGTTCCAACAGTTTGCAGTGGACGAAATACTTTTATTTTTTTTGCTCTTAGTCCATCAAATGCTTGTGGACTGGTAACCTCGTGAATATAATGTCTGTCTATATAAAGAATATCCGGACCATCCTCAATGCTTTCTACCAAATGAGCATTCCAAATTTTCTCAAATATTGTTTTATTTTTTCTCATAAATACTATTTTTGTTGGTTTTTTATGATATCTAATAAGTCCTCATCTTCTATTCTTTTTTTCTTATCGGCAAGTTCTAAAAAATCCATGTAGAGTTTTTCCATTTGGTCTTTTTTAATAGAAAACCCTAAAGATTCTAACCTATGAGAAAGTGCTGCACGACCGCTTCGTGCGGTAAGAACAATAGACGATTCGGGAACCCCTACGTCTTTTGGGTCTATAATCTCATAATTTTCTTTATGTTTTAAAAAACCATCTTGATGAATTCCCGAAGAATGTGCAAAGGCGTTAGATCCGACAATAGCTTTATTGGCTTGAACAGGCATATTCATAAGATTTCTTACCATCTGACTGAGTTTATATATATGAGTGGTATCAATTTTCGTTTCTAAATCTAAATGCGGATGACATTTAAGAATCATAACTATTTCTTCTAAAGCGGTATTACCTGCTCGTTCTCCTATTCCGTTTATGGTCACTTCTACTTGTCTTGCACCATTAACTAATCCGGAGATACTGTTTGCCGTTGCCATACCTAAATCATTGTGACAGTGGACAGAAATAATTGCTTTATCTATATTGGGGACGTTATTAAAAAGATGTTTGATTCTTTTTCCATATTCCCAAGGAAGTGTATATCCTGTGGTATCCGGTATATTTACTACTGTAGCACCTGCTTCTATAACAGATTCTACCATTTTTGATAAAAAATCTAAATCTGCCCTTCCTGCATCTTCTGCATAAAATTCTACATCATCTACAAATCTCCTTGCATATTTTACCGCAGCTATTGCTTGTTCTAATATTTTTTCTCTCGTGCTTTTTAATTTATGCTGAATGTGGATATCGGATGAACCTATTCCTGTATGTATTCTTTTTCTTTTTGCTAAATGTAGGGCTTGGGCTGCGACGTCAATATCTACTACTAATGCTCTTGTTAATGCACAAATAGTCGGATTTACTACGTTCCTTGATATCTCTAATACGGATTTGAAATCACCAGGACTGCTCGCGGGAAAACCTGCTTCTATAACATCTACTCCCAATATCTCTAAATTTTTGGCTATTTCTATTTTTTCATTTGTATTTAATTGACAGCCGGGAACTTGTTCCCCATCCCGTAAGGTTGTGTCAAAAATATATACCCTTTTATCCATATTTTTTTGTTTTTAATATTTTTTTACTATTGTTTAATAATGTACAAATTAACAAAGTTATAAAAAGGAATGCTCGTTTATTTTTGTGGAACAGGAGGAGGACCATCGGGAATAATCGCTTTATAAACAGAGTTCCCGCGTTTTTTTATAAATTCTGCTCGGATATTTTTAAGAAGTGTTTGATTTTCAAAGAGTTCTTGCATAGTAAAAGCGAGTGCTTTTGCTGCGTAGAGCATTCCTTTATGTCCAATAGACATTCCACCACAAGCAACCACTGCCCAAGAATGCCAGGGAGTGCCTATAGGTGCGGTAGTAACTGTCAGTGAAATTTCAGGGGTTATCCAACTTATATCTGCTACATCACTACTGCCTCCTTCGGGAAAAAGAAGTGTTTCTTTCATAGGTTTTATGCTTCCATCTATTCCTAATTCAGACATATTTAAACTCTTTTGAATGTTTTTTGCGAAGGATATTTCCTCAGTAGTATAGCTTATGTTTCCTAAAAGCGAAAGCTGATTTTGTAATACTTCTGCACCTGCTCTATTCGTAAGTTGTTCATGGTAACCGCTTGTTATACTGAGTTTATGGGTCACATCAGCTATTTTCCCAGCGCCTTCTGCCATTTGTTGTATTCTTTCGTAAATAGCAAAAACGCCCTCACGAGTAGCATCTCTGATATACATATTTAATCTGGTATAATCAGGGACAATATTCGGAGCAGAACCACCTTTTTCAATGATATAATGAATCCGAGCTGATGGTTTCATATGTTCTCTGTATAAGTTTATTCCATGAATAAAAGATTCTAAACCATCTAAAGCACTTTTTCCATTCCATGGATCATAAGCCGCATGAGATGCCTGCCCTGTAAATTCTACTATAACTTCTATAATTGCTTGTGAAGATTGATTACCTGCTTCTATCTCTGCATCAGGATGCCAATCTAAACAAATATCTAAATCATTAAAAAGACCTGCTCTTGCCATATAGACCTTCCCTCCTACTGCTTCTTCCGCAGGAGTGCCATAAAAACGAATAGTCCCTTTTATTTTATTTTGTTGTATAAGCTCTTTTATTGCAATTGCAGCACCTAAACTTCCTGCTCCAAAAAGATTATGACCGCATCCATGACCCGGTTTCCCTGCTTGCAAAGGTTTTTTTTGAGGTATTGCTTGCTGAGAAAGATCTGGAAGAGCATCAAATTCTCCTAATATACCTATAATAGGGTAGCCACTCCCATAACTTGCTATGAATGCAGTAGGCATCTCTGCTACTCCTTTTTCTACCTGAAATCCTTGTGATTCCGCATAACGAGATAGTAATTCTGAAGAATTATTCTCTGCTAATGCTAATTCCGCATGCTCCCATATTTTATTACTTATACTTATTAAGTCCTCTGAATGGGCATCTATGGACTTCAATAAAAACTCTTTCTGAGGGGTTATTTTTTTTGAATATTGTGCCATAGCCCCAAAGCAAAAGCAATGTATTACCAGCACTGATACTATAATAATTTTCATTTTTATATTATTGTGTTATATGTAGTGTGTTTCTATAAACTATTCATCGAAAAGTACCTTTGAAACACATAAAAAGTAGGTATTTTTAGCAAACTTAATTTTTTTTTAGAAATACTTCTCTTTTGTTAGTAAACACACATAAAACTGAAAATATATTCTTCCTTTTTTTATTTTTTGTATCTGTTTAGCTAATTTTGAGCAAGAAAGAGAAAAAATAGATATTGACACTCTATTTATTAACATGGTTTTCCGATACTTATTAAACCGATTGTACTTATTTCCATAATAAAAAGATAAAAAGTAGTTCTTGATCAGAATAGTTATAAAAATCAATTATAATCCTCTACCCAGAGATTCTAAAAATTATAAGTCGGGATATATGGCATTCCAAATATATGCTTTCACATTTTCCATAAGCCAAGTAGGAGTGCTGGTGGCTCCGCAAATGCCAATATTATCTTCTTTTTGGAACCAATCTTGCTGTATATCTTGTTCTTTTTCTATAAAATAACTCCGTTTATTCTGCGAAAGACATACATCGTAGAGAACCTTTCCATTGGAACTCTTTTTTCCCGCGACAAAAATAATAATATCATTCTCAGTAGAAAATTTCTTCAACTGTGGTTCTCTATTGCTCACCTGCCTGCAAATGCTATCATTAAACTGAAAATCATCCTCTGTAATACTTCCCTTGATGGCAACGATTTTTCTCTCGATTATCTCTTTTATCTCATAAAACTTCTCTGTCGGCTTGGTAGTTTGACTAAATAAGATGATAGGATGCGAAAAATTTAACCTTTCCAAATCTTTCTTATCACTGATAATAATTGCATCGTTATGTATCTGACCCGTGAGACCAATAATTTCCGCATGATTTTCTTTACCATAAATAACTATCTGGGAATCAGGAGATTTTTTTTGATTATAGGAATTTTTTAATCGGTTTTGCAGCTTAAGAACCACAGGGCAAGAAGCATCTATAAGATTGATATTGTTTTCCATGGCAATTTTATAGGTTTCGGGTGGTTCTCCGTGTGCTCGGATTAAAACCGTTGCATTTTGAAGGTTTTCTAAATCATTATGGGATATAATTCTCAGTCCTTTTTTATGAAGACGATCTATTTCTACATCGTTATGAACAATATCTCCCAAACAATAGAGCAATCCTACTCTCTCTAATTCATCTTCTGCTAATTGAATTGCATAATCTACGCCAAAACAATACCCTGAATGGGTATCAATAGAAATATTCATTGTAATAAAAAGTTTTTTTGTAATGTGGTCAATAAATAATAGTGTGTTTTGCCAAAATAATTTTTTTTACGAAAACATTTCATTCGCATAAAAAATAAGCAAATAAAAACGAAAGAAAGAGACGATTCTTTGAAATAAAAAAGGATATCGTATTTTTATGTGGATCTCCTTTTTTTATTGTACTACTGAGTGTTTCAGATGAGTGATTAGTTAAAAAAATTAACCATTATTTTCTTTATAACCGCAAGGACGTAAAGGAAAATCGTTTCTCTCAAAACCATATAAGCATTTTTTGAAAGGAGGAATCATGGGTGGTTAAAGAAAGATGGGGGTATAGTATTCATTAAAAAATAAATATTATTCATTAACTATTAAACATTAAACATTCATCGCTCATAATTCATAAATTCCAAACACAATGTATATTACAATTAAATTAGTACATACTTCAACTAGTATTGTATCCATTAATACAGATAATACAGAAAAATGAAAATACAATATATAATAGTGACGGGAATGTTCTTCGTAGGGGTAAATACGAAAGGAAATACTGAACCACATCAAAATAATCCTAACGACCAAACACTATTCATCTTAGAAATGCTCAGGCAAAACCAAGCACAGATGATACAAATGGAAGAAAGAATAAATAAAAGATTTGATGAAACAAACAAAAGAATAGATGTCTTAGCATTAGAAACAAATGCTATAAAATTAAAAATAAAGAAAATAAAAACCGTCTTTCAAGTATTGCTATACGGTATGTATTTTCTTTTTGGAGTCGTGTTATTCTTTGTTTTATCCTTCTTTGCACAAGAAATAAAACAAATGCTCATAAACCCTTTTATCTCACTTAAAAATATACCCGATATGAAATTAAAACCCATTGCCAAAAAACCCTTCTTCTTTATTGTCTTGATACTCTTTTGTAATATCACGGACTGAAATCTCTTGCAATTCGAGACCGTTGCGAATTAAAAACGTAAAAAACGAAACAAAAATTATTTTTTTTCTTTTATTATAAAAAAAGTATTCCAAACAATTTGACTAAAATTTTAAAAGTAAAAGTTTTTTTGCATGCACTAAATAGTTACTTTTTTTTTATATAATCTCTTGCTTGTGTTCTCGTTTCAGCATCAGTTAAAACATATTCCTCATATATAGGGTGAGAGATATATTTTCCACGATGGAGTGATTCTTCTACCACATCAAAAATATCTAAGAATCTTATTGTCCCTTTCAAAAACTCTTCTACTGCTATTTCATTTGCTGCATTCAGTATACAGGGATAATTACCCCCTTTTTCTAAGGATTGAAAAGCAAAAGATAGGTTTTTAAAGGTTTCATAGTCGGGACTTTCAAAGGTAAGCGATGGATAATTTTGGAAATGGAATCTTGGAAAGTTTGTTTGTACGCGATTTGGATAAGTGAGAGCAAATAAAATAGGTAATTTCATATCAGGGATACCCATTTGTGCTTTTATACTTCCATCTGTAAACTGAACTAAAGAATGAATGATAGATTGGTGGTGAATAATAACCTCTATTTGTTTGGCAGAAAGCTGAAATAGCCATTTTGCTTCAATAACTTCTAATCCTTTGTTCATCAAAGAAGCGGAATCTATGGTGATTTTTGCTCCCATTACCCAGTTAGGGTGTTTTAAAGCCATTTCTCGTGTAACATTTGCCAAATATTCTCTTTTTTTTCCTCTAAAAGGTCCCCCACTTGCTGTAAGGATAACTTTTTCTATAGCATTATGACTTTCACCCATCAGGCATTGAAACAGAGCAGAATGTTCAGAATCTATAGGATAGATATTTATATTATTTATAGAGGCAAGTTGCGTAATGAGTTCTCCCGCCACCACAAGAGTTTCTTTATTAGCAAGGGCTATGTTTTTTTTTGCCTTTATTGCATTAATAGTAGGAGCAAGTCCCGAAAAACCCACCAATCCTATTACTACTAAATCTACCTCTTGGTATTGTGCTACCTCTGCCAATGAAGTTTCTCCGCATAAAACTTCTATATCCAAATTTTTTAGTACATCAAATACTGTTTGGAATGCATGTTTATTTACAATTACGACTTTTTTTGGCTTAAATTCCCTACTTTGCTGGATAAGAAGTGTAGCATTACTATAAGCAGTTAACACCTGCACATTAAAAAGATGAGGGTTATTTCGCACTACTTCTAAAGTTTGTATGCCTATAGACCCCGTAGAACCCAAAATAGATATATTTTTCAATGGTATTATTGTAAGATTGTAGTATAGAATATATATTTACCAGCCCATTCTTTGTTTTAGCCCAACAATATGGGCTAAATGGTGGTTTCCATGCCACACATACAGAGCAAGTGTGGTGTCAAGAGTAAATACTTTGTGGGTTTCGGGATGAATAAACGTTTTATTCCAATCAGTTATGCTTATTTTTGAGAGCAACGCTCCCCATTTTTTATGTAATATTTTGATAAAAAGAATGTTTGTTTGTATTTCTTCTGTATAGTCCGGCAATTCAGCCCAAGCATTTTGTTTATAAGGTCTAATAATGGGAGAATCTTCTGTGAGAGCTAATTTAAATCGTATATAGCAGTTGGTGTGGCTATCAGCAATATGATGAACAAGTTGCCTCACTGTCCATCCACCATCTCTATAAGGAGTATCCAATTGTTCATCATTCATATCCTTTACACAGTCAGATAATATATCGGGAAAAAGAATGATTTTTTGAGTATTTTCTAAATTTATCTGATAAGAGGTATTGTGCTCTATTTCAAACTTTCCTATTGGGTATTTTAGATTTTCTATATTCATAAGAGGTTACAATTATTTTTATAAAAGAAACAGTATATGTTTTATTCGTATATATGATAAATGTTTATTTTTAAAATTCGAAAAAACACAATATATTATTGAATCCACTTCTAAAAGTTCTTTTTACAAAATATTGAGTTTTAAAACTATTGATAATAAAAAAGTTGCAAAATTATAAATATATCAAAAGTGATTTTTGAAGTGGGATCGTTATTATTTTTCTGAGGCTATTACATGGGATAAACATTATAAAAAGAATTAATAAATAAAAATTGGTTTTTTGATTCGTTATTATTAATTACATTATACAAAAATAAAATAATTTGTATCTATTTATCTATTATTTTTACCTTTATAAATCAATTATTGGGAGTTTTAAAAAGAGATATCTATTTATCTATGCTACAAAAAAGTAGTAAAATTATAGAAACTAGAATAAAGAAAGTTTACAAACCCCGTCGGGGTTGTGTTTATTATATTAAAACCATATCATCTTTTCAGCATTAAGTTATGGTTGGTTAATCTTGTGTTCTATAAAAATTTCATTCCTTTGGAATCTGTATAAGGTTATATTCTTTAGGTTATATTCTTTCATTGTTTCTGTTTCGTTCATTTTTTATCATAATGAAAGATAGTAGATAAATAGTTATAAAAAAGAAAACCAAGAAGAAGGTTTCTTGCTGAAAAGAATCCTAAACTATTAGATATGTCAATGAAAAATAATTATAATAACAAGTTTTAATAATCGTGAAACAAGAAGCTATAGAACCTTATTACACATTTTTTTAAATCGATTCAATACTTATACCGATGAATATAATACATAAAAGAAACTCTCGGTTTTGGGATATTAGCATAAAGAAATAGAATATGCAAAGGGTCAATATGCTATAGATGATATTTAATCTTTGAGTCTATTGTAGATAAGAGTTCGTAGATGCTTATTAGCCAAGAGAATGCATTATTTTACGTGAGTTTTTTGATTGGATGTATATACAATAAAATAAATATAAAATCTTTATAAAAAATATTTAATCTTTTTTCAAAGCATGTTTGAAAACTTATTTTAAACAATACATTCCAAACAGTCTATAAGTTATTTTAAAGAAATATAAGTAAAAAAAAAAAAAAGGCGACGATCTACTCTCCCACATTTTAAAGCAGTACCATCGACGCTAGTGGGCTTAACTTCTCTGTTCGGAATGGGAAGAGGTGAACACCACTGCTATAGCCACCTTTATTTTTTTGGCAATTAATAGGATATAACAAGGTATATCACTATTTTTTTTGCAATAATTTTGTCTATATAAAAAAATACTGAAAGATAAAAACACTCAAGAAAGCGACTTAAAAAAGCGTTTGGGTTATTAGTACTGCTCAGCTTTGCCATTACTAGCTTTACACCTGCAGCCTATCAACGTTGTAGTCTTCAACGTCCCTTAAAAGAAGTCTCATCTTGAGGAGAGTTTCGTGCTTAGATGCTTTCAGCGCTTATCTCTACCGCACATAGCTACCCTGCACTGCAGTTGACACCACAACAGGTATACCAGAGGTGCGTCCAACCCGGTCCTCTCGTACTAAGGTCAGATCCTCTCAAACTTCTAACGCCCATCACAGATAGGGACCGAACTGTCTCACGACGTTCTGAACCCAGCTCGCGTGCCACTTTAATCGGCGAACAGCCGAACCCTTGGGACCTTCTCCAGCCCCAGGATGTGACGAGCCGACATCGAGGTGCCAAACCTCCCCGTCGATATGAGCTCTTGGGGGAGATCAGCCTGTTATCCCCAGAGTACCTTTTATCCTTTGAGCGATGGCCCTTCCATGTGGAACCACCGGATCACTATACCCGACTTTCGTCTCTGCTCGACTTGTGAGTCTTACAGTTAAGCCCGCTTATGCTATTACACTCTTCGTACGGTTACCAAGCGTACTGAGCGGACCTTTGGGAGCCTCCGTTACTTTTTAGGAGGCGACCACCCCAGTCAAACTACCCGCCATGCAATGTCCCTCATTTAGGTTAGATAACAAGAAAAACAAGAGTGGTATTTCAACGTTGACTCCACCTTGCCTGACGACAAGATTTCAAAGTCTCCCACTTATCCTACACATTTTTTTCCCATTACCAATGCAAAGTTATAGTAAAGGTTCATGGGGTCTTTCCGTCCCGTGACGGGTAAGCGGCATCTTCACCGCTACTACAATTTCACCGAGCTCATGGCTGAGACAGCGTCCAGATCGTTACACCATTCGTGCAGGTCGGAACTTACCCGACAAGGAATTTCGCTACCTTAGGACCGTTATAGTTACGGCCGCCGTTTACTGGGGCTTCAATTTAATGCTTCGCCTTACGACTAACATCTCCTTTTAACCTTCCAGCACCGGGCAGGTGTCAGGCCTTATACATTATCTTTCGATTTCGCAAAGCCATGTGTTTTTGATAAACAGTCGCCTGGACCACTTTACTGTGCCCTATTAAAAATAGGGACCCTTTCTTCCGAAGTTACAGGGCTATTTTGCCGAGTTCCTTAGCCATGGATCACTCGAGCACCTTAGGATTCTCTCCTTAACTACCTGTGTCGGTTTACGGTACGGGTACCTTAAAGTTTAATGTTTAGCAAATTTTCTTGGGAGCATGATTAGGATAACTATCTAGTTCATAAATGAACCAGTACTATCAGATTCGGCACTACGAACGGACTTACCTATTCGTTGTATACCTACATCCTTTAACTTTCACATTCGTCAGAAAGCGTATCTTTCACTTCTCCGTCTTTGCTTCACACTTTAAGGTAGTATCGGAATATTAACCGATTGTTCATCGACTTCGCCTTCTGGCTACGCCTTAGTTCCCGACTAACCCACGGATGATTAACATGGCCGTGGAAACCTTAGTTTTTCGGTGGGTAGATTTCTCGTCTACCTTATCGTTACTTATGCCTACATTTGCTTTTCTATAACCTCCAACAGAACTCACGTTTCTATCTTCTACGGATTATAGAATGCTCCCCTACCAATAATTAAATTATTCCTAAGCTTCGGTAGTAAGTTTTATGCCCGTTCATTATAGATGCTTTATCGCTTGACCAGTGAGCTGTTACGCACTCTTTAAATGAATGGCTGCTTCCAAGCCAACATCCTGGCTGTCAAAGCGATTAAACTACCTTTGTTCAACTTAACTTACATTTAGGGACCTTAGCTGTAGGTCTGGGTTCTTTCCCTCTCGGACTGTGACCTTAGCACCCCAGCCCTCACTGCTGATTATATTTATAGGTATTCGGAGTTCATCAAGATTTGGTAGAATGTGACTTCCCCTAGTCTTATTGGTAGCTCTACCTCCTAAAAACTTTACATCAACGCTGTTCCTCAAAACATTTCGGGGAGTACGAGCTATTTCCCAGTTTGATTAGCCTTTCACCCCTACCCTCACCTTATCCAAAAACTTTTCAACGTTTACTAGTTCGGACCTCCATGTTGTGTTACCAACACTTCATCCTAGACAAGGGTAGATCACAAGGTTTCGCGTCTACCTCCACTGACTAAATCGCCCTGTTAAGACTCGCTTTCGCTTCGGCTCCTAACTTTATAGTTATTAACCTTGCCAATGAAGAGTAACTCGTAGGCTCATTATGCAAAAGGCACGATGTCAATACACTAAGTATCTCCATCCGCTTGTAAGCATACGGTTTCAGGTTCTATTTCACTCCATTTCTCATGGTTCTTTTCACCTTTCCTTCACAGTACTAGTTCACTATCGGTCTCTCATTATTATTTAGCCTTACCGGATGGTGCCGGTAGATTCAGACAGGATTTCACCGGTCCCGCCTTACTCAGGATACCAATAAAAATTTTATTCATTACTAATACAGGACTTTCACCTTCTTTGGTGTATATTTCCATATACTTCTTATTTTGAATAAAGTTTTATGTTATGGTCCTACAACCCCAAAAATGCCGTAACATTTTTGGTTTGGGCTGTTTCCTTTTCGCTCGCCACTACTTAGGAAATCACTCTTGTTTTCTTTTCCTCTCGTTACTTAGATGTTTCAGTTCACGAGGTTAGCTTTCTAATAAAATTAGAATGTTATTTCTTCAAAATAACAGGTTTTCCCATTCGGATACTTGCGGATCTTCCTATACATACTAGTACTCGCAATTTTTCGCAGTATATCACGTCCTTCATCGCTTTTGAGAGCCTAGGCATTCCCCGTATGCTCTTAATATACTTTTTTTACACTATTTATCTTGAGTGTTTTTAATCTTTCAATATAATTTCAAAGAACGTTTGTTATAAATTATGTTATAACATTTGGATTATTAAATTACTATATATATCATTACACAGATAAAGTGGAGGTAAACAGACTCGAACTGTTGACCCTCTGCTTGCAAGGCAGATGCTCTAGCCAAACTGAGCTATACCCCCGTTTTGTCCGTGGGCTTACGTGGACTCGAACCATGGACCTTTACATTATCAGTGTAACGCTCTAACCACCTGAGCTATAAGCCCTGTATTGCGTTTAAATATTTTAAAGTTTAAGTGAAAGACAGTTAGCGCTTTGTAAAAGATTGTTTTTTATTTATCTAGAAAAGAGATATTCCAGCCGCACCTTCCGGTACGGCTACCTTGTTACGACTTAGCTCCAGTTACTAATTTAACCCTAAATAACTCCTTTCGGTTATTATCTTTAGGTCCTCTTAGATTCCATAGCTTGACGGGCGGTGTGTACAAGGTCCGGGAACGTATTCACCGCGTCATTGCTGATACGCGATTACTAGCGATTCCAGCTTCATGAAGGCGAGTTGCAGCCTTCAATCCGAACTGAGACGTACTTTTAGGGATTGGCTTACTGTCACCAGTTTGCAACCCGTTGTATACGCCATTGTAGCACGTGTGTAGCCCTGGGCGTAAGGGCCATGATGACTTGACGTCGTCCCCTCCTTCCTCTCTGCTTAACGCAGGCAGTCTTATTAGAGTTCCCACCGTTAGTGCTGGCAACTAATAATAGGGGTTGCGCTCGTTACGGGACTTAACCCAACACCTCACGGCACGAGCTGACGACAGCCATGCAGCACCTT
>JASGCU010000045.1:10795-18533 GCA_030053935.1 Chitinophagaceae bacterium | reverse complement strand
GATTCTGTGGTGCAAATTTTTACCATAGACAAAGCGGCTCAGAGCATCACTTTTGGAGCATTAGAAAATAGAACCTTTGGAACGAATCCTTTTCTCTTAACGGCAACCTCTTCTTCGAATTTATTAGTTTTCTATTCTGCCTCCAATACTTTCGTAGCCATAAATAATAATATACTAACTATCAGAGGAGCAGGAACTGTTTCTATAACAGCTTATCAAACAGGTAGTAATCTCTATCATTCATCAAGTGTACAAAAAATACTTACTATACAAAAAGCAAGTCACACCATAGTATTTACTCAATTTCCTCCTATGCCTATAGTAAAGGCAGAGTATACTTTACAAGTATCTTCTAACGCTAACTCCTCTGAAGTAGCTGTAAATACTACTGTATTTACATCATCAGATACCTTTAAAGTAAAGGTCATCAATGGAGGGAGAATACAAACTAAAAGCTCCGGTACCGTTACCATTATTGCTTACTATCCAGGAACAACAAACTATGATAGTGCTAAAACACAAATACAAATGACAATACAAAAAATAGACCAGCAAATAAGATTAGATGCCACTATAAGCAAAATTTATGGGTATAAGGCAGCTTTTATACTACCATCAATTGAAAGTAAAATTTATGGACCGAATTATATGGGACAGTTACATATCGCAGATACATCTATTGTAACAAAAAATAAAAGAAGTACGGATACTCTTGTGCTTCTTATAAAAAAAGCAGGAACTACCTCTCTCACGAGAACATTTCCAGGTGATGACAACGTATACAACACAGCAGTATTTAAGCAATATGTATATATTCAAAAAAACCAACCTACTATTACTTTTGCATCTATTTCTGAAAAATTAGAAGACGCTCCACCCTTTAAGTTAGTAGGAAGTTCTACATCTTCATCAGATTCTACAGCCGCACCCATTACATATACATCAGATAACATTAGTATACTAACAATAAGAAACGACACTGCTTCTATAACAAAAGGAAGCATAGGTCAACAAGAAGTTTCCGTAGAGATAACAGCAAAACAAGCCGAAACTAAAAACTATTTAGAAGCCACTTGGGTAAAAAGACAAGTAATCATTAAACCCTCTTCAGGAATACCCCAATTCATCAAAATGGGAGTTATTGTAAATGGCACTAAAATACCAACAACTTCTGTATATGCACATATAGATGAAGAAATAATACTTTTTGCAGAATCTAATATACAAGATGTTCACGATGAAATCCTCCAAAAAAATAATATAACTTTTAGAGTACACCCCGAAGCCCCACTCCCACCAAATATAGAATTAATACTATCAAAATACCCTAAAGAAAATAAAGCGACTATGAAATTCAATAGCACTGCCAGCTCATTGATTAATATAACTTCCATCATAATACAAGCATACAATGATGGAAAACCAGAACTATACAAACCCGCAAGTGAACGAATCATTGTTTATGTGCTTCCTTTCTATTCTATAAATGGAACAGTATCAATAGCAATAGAGAAAAATAAAAACACCGTTGGATTTGCTGGAACCATAAAACTGATAAAGATATATCAGAATACTGTTACCGAAGAAACCACACAAACAAACTCATCGGGAGGATTCATTTTTGACAAGAGAGCAGTAAACGAAGTAACAACAGCTAAATACATACTAATGGCTATTCCAAACAACAACGATCATTTTTATACCTATTATGCCCCTACCAATCAAACTAAAAATGGAACTACACTATGGAAAGAAGCCACACAAATCAATATAAAATCTGATTCTCTCAGCACCAATCGTTATAATTTTACTCTTATCCCCAATCCAAAACAAAACCTCATTCCTTCCGTAGAAAATATAAATATTAAATGGACACTGAAAAACCAACTAAATGATCCAAAAAACCGCTACCTTACCAATATCCCTATAGTATTTAGAAACAAAAACACAGATGAGGATCTGTTCTACACTCTTCTCAATGAAAATACTACAGTTACAATCCCCATCAAAAAAGATGAATATATATACTCCATAGAAGTCCCAATTATTCCAATGCCAAACGAAAAACAAGAACTAGACCTCGATAGAATAATAGATGGAACAGAATATACAGCCAATGTAAACCCCAATGTTATTACTATAACAGAAAAACAACCCATTAACTCCCTTACCAATACACCACAAACACAAATTACAGAACAGATTATCGTATCCCCAACACCTTTCAAAGAACATCTCTCCATTACCTTTGCAAATGGAACACACCTGAAAGAAATTAAGATAATAGACATTACAGGAAATATAATATTCTATGCCAAATCTTCACACAATAATATAAGCATTGATACAGAAACATGGAAACATGGAGTATATGGCATCCTTATCAATATCCCCGAAGAAAACACTTTTAAAAATATCACAATACTCAAAGAATAAAGAAAAATTACTCAATCCCTACAAAAACAAAGAACATACATGAATAATACTATACAAAAAGTTTTTGATAAAGAAGAAATGAACCTATTCCTTATAAAAAATGATTCAACCCACAACAGTATAGCAGATGCCTGTATCACAAAGAAAACAACGCACTTTTATTTTGTTCTCAATGGAAAAGGAAAACTTCATTTTGGAGAACGTTATACCAAAGATATAGTAACCCAGCATACCTATTTCTTTTATGAACCAAATGATGATATGCACTTTACTATGAATCTCATGCCGCAAACTACCATTATCCTTCTCTCTATGCCTCTAGAACAACTTCATAAACTTATTACAATGGATACCCATGTTCCTTTCATCTTGTATACAGAAAATAAAAATGAAAAACACTACGAAGAAAAAAAAATTTCACCCGATTTATTAGTGTGCCTACACCAAGTACTCCTCCCCCACATAAGTGAAAATGTAATCAATCTATTTTATCATGGAAAAATATACGAAATAATGAGCTTCTATTTTATTCATACTACCAATGAAGAATCCCGATGTCCCTTTTTGAATAACCAATCTCACCTCAAAAAAATAACTGCCGCAAAAGAATATCTCATCAAGAATGCTTTTAACCCTCCCAATCTATCCACTCTTGCTCTCATAGTAGGCACCAATACTTCACAGCTCAAGAACGGTTTCAAACAAATGTATGGAATATCTATCTCTGATTATCTATTCCATTATAAATTTAACCAAGCAAAAATACTATTAGACACCGAAAAATATACCGTCCAAGAAGTAGCAAATAAAGTCGGTTATGAAAATGTGAGTCATTTTATAGATAAGTTTAAAAAGAAATTTGGAATAACCCCCAAAAAATACCTTATCTCTAAATATGTAAATCAACAAACCAATGTGAATACAACCCCATAAAAAAAATGTTAAAAAAAACCTTTTTACACAAATATTAAATTTTAACCCTATAGATAATCAACCAGTTACAAAACTATAAGTACATCAAAAGTAACTTTTTGGAAACTTCCTACCGTTTCTATAATACTCTCACCCCTTATGGATTTTTTGTTTGATATATTTATATATAATTCACAATTCAATAAAAAAACATATTTTTAAGAAAAATTCTTATTTTTATAAAAAAATTGCATCTTTGTTTTTTGGGAAGTAATATCGCTTTCTTTATTTATTTAATTATTATATACAAACATATATACCAATGTTCAAAAAGTTAACAATTGTTGTTATAGGAATACTAATGTATTCCTTATCCATTGGACAAGGATTGGATATGGATAAAGTAAAGGGTCTCAAGCCCCGAAATATCGGTCCATCAGGAACCAGTGGAAGGGTTACCGCAATAGATGTTGTTGCGAATAATCCGGATATTATATATGTAGGTTCTGCTTCGGGTGGATTATGGAAGTCCACAGGAGGTGGCATTAGTTGGAAGCCAATTTTTGATAAAGAAAAGGCAGCTTCTATCGGTGCTATTTCTATATTCCAAAAGAATCCGAGTATTATCTACGTAGGAACGGGAGAGGGAAATCCTCGAAATAGTCAGAATATGGGAAACGGTGTTTATAAAACCTTAGACGGCGGGGAAACTTGGCAATATTTGGGATTAGAAAACACACGTGCTATCCATCGCATCTTTGTTCACCCCGATGACCCTAATACGGTACTGATAGGTGTGCAAGGAAATGCATGGGCGGATAGCGAAGACAGAGGTGTCTTCAAAACCACTGACGGAGGAAAAACATGGAGAAAAGTTCTCTATGTAAATAAAAAAACAGGTATTGCGGATATGAAAATAGACCCTACTAATCCAAACAAAATTATTGCAGGAATGTGGGAATTTAGACGCGAACCATGGTTTTTTAAATCAGGTGGAGTAGGTTCTGGGTTATATATCTCCCTTGACGGAGGTGAAACATGGAAACAAAAAACCAAAGATGATGGACTTCCTGAGGGAGAACTCGGTAAAATCGGAATAGCCATAGCACCTTCTGAACCCAATATTGTCTACGCTCTTATAGAAAGTAAAAAAAGTGCTTTGTATAAGTCAACAGATGGCGGAATAAAATGGAATAAAGTTCAGGACAAAGAAGTAGGGGATAGACCTTTTTATTATTTTGATATTCAGGTAGACCCACAAAATGAAAATAGAGTTTATAATATTTTCTCTAACGTCAAAGTAAGTATTGATGGAGGAAAAAGCTATGAAACACTTCTCGGTTGGGATAGAGTGCACGGCGACCACCACTACTGGTATATTCATCCTACTGATGGATCTTTTATTATAGATGGAAATGATGGGGGAGTTGCTATTTCTCGAGATAGAGGAAAAAGCTGGAGATTCGTAGAAAATCTTCCCCTTGAACAATTTTATCATATTAACGTAGATATGGAAGTTCCTTACAATGTTTTGGGAGGGCTTCAAGATAATGGAAGTTGGCGAGGACCCAGTCAATCACTTCGCTACCAAGGCGGTATTAGAAACGCCTACTGGGAAGAAGTTGCTTTTGGAGATGGATTCGATGTCGTACCTGTCCCTAACGATCCTCAACATGGATACGGAATGTGGCAAGGAGGAAATCTTATGTATATCAATTTTCAAAATGGCTATACTCAATATATAAAACCAACCCACCCCGATAATACTTTTCTACGATTTAATTGGAACTCAGCAATAGCACAAGACCCTTTTGACCAAAATACTATCTATTATGGAAGTCAATTTGTCCATAAAAGCAGCGATAGAGGACAAAACTGGTCTCTTATTTCCAACGACCTAACTACCAACGACCCCAATAAACAAAAACAATTAGAAACAGGAGGATTAACGTATGATGCTACAGGAGCAGAAAATCACTGCACCATCATTACTATTGCTCCGAGTCCTAAACAAAAAAATGTTATTTGGGCAGGAACAGATGATGGCAATATCCAAGTGACTCAAGATGGTATTCTTTGGACGGAAGTATCTAAAAATATACCGAACTATCCCAAAGGAGCTTGGGTTCCTCAAATACAGGCATCTTCTTATAGTGCCGCAGAAGCCTTTGTAGTAGTAAATGACTACCGAAGAGGAAACTGGACACCCATGCTCTTTTATACAAAGGATTTTGGAAAAACATGGACTAATTTAGTAGATGATAAAAAAGTTTCCGGTTACGTACTTTCTTCTGCTCAAGACCCTGTTCAACCAAATCTTTTATTCGTAGGAACAGAATTTGGACTCTACCTAAGCTTGGACTTTGGAAAAACATTTACCAAATGGACAAATGAATACCCTACCGTATCCACATATGATATGATAATCCATCCAAGAGAGCATGACTTAGTTATAGGAACTTTTGGACGCTCTGCATGGATTTTAGATGATATCAGACCACTACGAGAACTCGCAACCAAAGGAACAAATATTTTATCTGATATGATTTATGTTTATCCCGCACCCGATGCATATCAATTTACATACAGAGCAGCCGCAGGAACACATTTTCACGCTGATGCTATGTTTCAGGGAGCAGATAGACCTTTTGGAGCTATGATTACTTTTTCTGTAAAAAATACTTCTAAAAAAGATACGACCATTAAATCCGATTCGGTAAAAGTGAAAATCTTTGATGCCCAAGGAAATAATATTCGAACCTTTACAAAAGTAGTTACAGAAGGAGGAATGAACCGTATTTTTTGGGGATTAGATAAAAAAGGTACCAGAAGCCCCGACTCTCCTAAACCAAAACCAGGAGACGACGAACCAAGCGGAGTACCCGTAGCCCCAGGAGAATATACTATCTCTCTTACTTTTAATAAAAAAGAAGTATCTACCAAAGTAAAAGTATTACCCGACCCAAGACATAACTTTAATCCCGAACACTTCAACATAATACTGCAAAAAGCGGAACGTGTAATGAAAATTATGGGAGAAGCCACAGCCTCTATTGATAAACTCAACGACGCAAAGGATGTTATTGGAAAAGTAAATAATGCTCTCACGGAAACCCAAAGTAAAGACGTGAATGGAGATACCTTAAAAAAACAAGGTGGAAAATTAGAAAAAAGGATTCAAGAACTGAAAGAAACTATCAAAACAAAAGAAGATATCTTCGGAATTTATGATAATCCTCGTTTACCATCAGAGCGAATTTATAGAGCTTTTAATCACTTAGGATACTATGACACCCCTAATAAAAATCAGGATATTGCCATAGAACAAGCAGAAAAAGCTACAAAAGATGCTCTAGAAAAAGTAAATGTATTTTTTGAAACCGAGTGGAAAAATTACAAAGCAGAAGCACAGAAAGTAAACTTCTCACCCATAAAATAATTTTTTTAACCTCCTCTTTCTATTAAAAGAAGGAGGAGGTTTTTTATATTTTATAAAAACGACTTACAATAATAAAAAAAACGACTTATAATAATAAAATATAATTTTACAACAAATGAAAAAAGAAGAAACACGTCCCCTCATTTCATTTGATTGGGCAATGAAATCTATTTTACGTCAAAAATCAAGTTTCGAAATTTTAGAAGGATTATTTTCTACTATTTTACAAGAAGATATTAAAATAGACGCAATTATAGAGACCGAATCTAATAAAGAATACTCTCAAGACAAATACACAAGAACAGATATACAGGTTCGGAACAAAAAAGGAGATATGTATATTGTAGAAGTACAATACACATACGAAGTGTATTATTTTCATAGAATTGTGTTCGGGGCAGCAGTTGCTATCAAAGAATATCTCAAAGAAAAAGAAAAATTTGATACAATAAAAAGAGTTATTTCTATCACCATAGCCTATGCCAATTTAGGCGAAGGAACTGATTATGTATATAGAGGAAACAATCATTTCTACGGAATCCATGATCATAGTGAATTGAGCTTAGATAACAAGCAAAAAGAAAAATATAATATCCAAACACTGAAAGAGATATTTCCCGAATACTGGATTATACGCTTAAAACAATACAACGATCAGATACATGATGAACTAGATCAGTGGATATATTTTTTTAAGAATAACACTGTAAAAAAAGAGTTTCATGCAAAAGGGTTGCAGAAAGCAGTAATAAAATTAGACCAATTAAACACATTTGGAGATGATATACACGCCTATAACGAATATCTGAAATATATTTTAAGCAGAAATAGTGAAATCTCACAAAAAGAAGATGACAAAAAAACTATAGAAGAGAAAAATAAAGCTATAGAAGAGAAAAATAAAGCTATAGAAGAAAAAGATAAAACTATAGAAGAAAAAGATAAAACTAT
>JASGCU010000045.1:7536-10695 GCA_030053935.1 Chitinophagaceae bacterium | reverse complement strand
CTATAGAAGAAAAAGATAAAACTATAGAAGAAAAAGATAAAACTATTGAAAATAGCATTGTAACTTTATCTAAGTATATCAAAGACCCAAACATAATTGCCCTTGAATTAAAAATACCAGTCGAATTTGTTGTAAAGGTTTTGAATAACAGTAAAAAATAAAACGAAATAATATTCCCATTAACTATTCAATTAAACCAGTACACTATTAAAAATAGTAACTTCTTAGATAAATGCTTACCAAAAATTTTAGAATACTTATATGCTATATATAAAAGAAAGAATAGGGGAAGTATCAGTTACTGCGTGAAGAACTTAATAACTGAGCATAATAAAATGTATTGAAATACTTTGTGCGAGAGTTGCTATCCCAATGGCAGTGATGCACATTACGAAGAGAACCTTTTCTCTCCTTTTTTTGTATAATATCTAATAATCCTTGTGACACTTTATTTTTGAATATCATTTTTATATGTATTAAGTTATGAAATTATTATAATTATTTTTTGATTTCACTACTAAAGACAACAAAAAAAATAATACCCCTAAAAAGAGTATGCTAAAAAAGAATTTCTAAAAATAGCCAATCTGTATAGAACAGGATTCCTCAAACAAAAAGATGAAATATTTAGAAATAATCACAAATACAATCAAGAAATATTAAAAAAATTCTCTCTTAAATAAGAAAGGATATTTTTTTGTTTATGAAAAAATATTAAAAAAAAGAAAAAAATAGTATAAAATATTTTTCTTTATAATTTGCAAAAAAATACTTACTTTAAAAATGTTTCAAAAGTACTTTTTAGAAATAATGTTATAAAACATGACATTAAAACCACCTACATTAAAATTATAAGGTTTTTTGCTATAAAATTATTTATTAACAAATACTAACATTTTTTTTTGTTTTTTTAAGTAAAATTCAAAAAAAATAACTTGTGGAAAATTTCAAAAAAAATGTTTTGTATTCAATGTTTAATTTATTTTTGTAAAATAATATAATGAAACATGACAAATACATCATTAATATATTGGAAATACAATACATAAAAAAACAATAAAACAAAATAAAACAATGAATACAATATATAAAACAGCAGTAGCAGTAGGAATATTTGGATGCGTTGCATTAGGAATTCAAGCCAAACCAATAGAAAACACAATCTGCGCCGAAACAACACTTGTATTAAAAATGATGGAGCAAAACCATGCAGAAATAAAAGCAGAACTAAAAGAATTCAAAGCAGAAATAAACAAAAGATTTGATGAAGTAAATAAAAGAATGGATGCCATAGAAAAAAAAGTAGATACAATCGGATTCTATTTTGATATGTTTCAATATATTTTCATTGCTATAGTAAGTGGATTAGTAATGTCTATTCCCGTATTCTTTAAACAAGAAATTAAAAACTTTATAATCAACCTTTTTTCACCAATTAAAAATATAAATACTATGAAAACAAAATCCATTACCAACACAATGAATATTACTATAGCTACTGCATTTTGCATATCCTTATTATGTGGAACACTCTCTGCCAACGCCCAAACATACAGAGATAGAGACAGTGACGGTCTCATAGAAATAAGCACCATAAATCAATTGGACTCCATCAGATATAACCTCACCGGTACCTGTAGCATAGGTACTTGTAATGGGTATGAACTCACGAGAAGTTTGGATTTTAATAGTCCCTCTTCTTATAGAGATACCACAGGAAAACTTGCTGCCTTTACCAAAAAAACAGGAAATGGATGGAATCCTATTGGAAATACTTCTACTGTATATTTTAATGCTACCTTTGAGGGACATGGATACACTATAGATAATCTCTTTATAAACGTATCTACCGACGATACAGGTCTTTTCGGAGCTGCAGAAAGTAGTAGCATTATCAGGAATATAGGTATCAGGAACGTATCTGTATCAGGTAACTTTACTGTCGGCGGGCTTGTGGGATATAATGATGGAACTATAAGCCAAAGCTATACTACAGGATCTAACCATGGTTTTGAAAGTATAGGTGGATTAGTGGGATATAATAATGGAACAATACACCGAAGCTATAGTAGTGCAAATGCATCAGGTGCCTTGTTTATTGGCGGATTAGTTGGATATAATGATAGTTATGGAACAATAAATCAAAGCAATGCTAGAGGATATGTCTCAGGTTCTTCTGATTATATAGGTGGATTGGTGGGAGGTAATGGAGGAACTATAAGCCAAAGCTATGCTACGGGAACTACAGACGGTACTTTTGGAGTCGGTGGATTAGCAGGACAGAATAAAGGATCCATATACCAAAGTTATGCTACAGGCGATGTCTCAGGTTCTAATCCTCCTCCGGTTGGTACTGGAGTAGTTTATACCGGCGGATTAGTCGGAATTAATGAGAATGGAACTATAAGACATGCCTATTGGAATAAGAATGCTACCCAAACAGAAAATGGAACAGCAAGAAGTAATAATAATAAAATAGCAATAGGTAATAGTACAGGCTCTGTTTCTGTTAAATATCTAAGAGGTTTTACTCTTGACACTCTGGAAAGCCCTACAGGATTAGCAACAGATAGCATCCGAGAATTAGGACCGGGTTTTACATATACAAAGGATTCTTTACCAAAAATTAATAAAGGAGCAAGAATTACTGTCAATGGTGTCTATTTTACTCAAACAGTCCCCACTGTTACAAATATAATAACTAATAGCACCGTAGCAAATGTAATACGAGGAACCGATACGACGAGAGCTACTCTTAACGTAGGAGGAGTAAACTTTACTGCCAATATTATAGGTACTACCAATATAACGAGTCCCTATACCATTACCAATATTCAAAATGGAGTAAAGGGAGCACAGACAGTTATTTTTATATCTATTGGAAATAGAACTTTTGGATATGCTCCTTTTGTATTATCGGCAACATCTTCTGCGGGATTACCTGTGTTATTTTCTGCTTCTAATACTCGTATAAGTATAGATAATAATACAGCTACTATAAAAGCAGGAGGCACGGTGAATATTACTGCTTATAGTATAGAAAATGATACGGTAACTTTTGCATCTCAAACACAAATACTTACTATTCAAAAAAGATCTCAGAGTATAAGTTTTGGTTCACTCCCAGATAGAACTTTTGGAGATGCACCATTTGTATTA
>JASGCU010000045.1:0-7436 GCA_030053935.1 Chitinophagaceae bacterium | reverse complement strand
TATAAGTTTTGGTTCACTCCCAGATAGAACTTTTGGAGATGCACCATTTGTATTATCGGCAACATCTTCTGCGGGATTACCTGTGTTATTTTCTGCTTCTAATACTCGTATAAGTATTAATACTAATACAGTAAGCATCAGAGGAACAGGAATAGTAGATATTACTGCATATCAAACGGGAAATGAAAATTATGAAAGTGCAAATGCTGTTTTTCAGATACTTACTATTCAAAAAAGATCTCAGAGTATAAGCTTTGATTCACTCACAAATAAAACTTTTGGATATGCTCCTTTTGTATTATCGGCAACATCTTCTGCGGGATTACCTGTGTTATTTTCTGCTTCTAATACTCGTATAAGTATAGATAATAATACAGCTACTATAAAAGCAGGAGGCACGGTGAATATTACTGCTTATAGTATAGAAAATGATACGGTAACTTTTGCATCTCAAACACAAATACTTACTATTCAAAAAAGATCTCAGAGTATAAGTTTTGGTTCACTCCCAGATAGAACTTTTGGAGATGCACCATTTGTATTAACAGCAATATCTTCTGCGGGTTTAGGAGTTTTATTTTCTGCATCTGATACTCATATAAGTATTAATACTAATACAGTCACTCTCAGAGGAATAGGCACAGTGAATATTACTGCTTACAATACGGGAAATGAAAATTATGAAAGTGCAAACTCTGTTTATCAGATACTTACTATTCAAAAAGCATATCAGAGTATTACTTTTGAAACATTAGCAAATAAAACTTTTGGAGATACACCATTTGTATTATCGGCAACATCTTCTGCGGGATTACCTGTGTTATTTTCTGCTTCTAATACTCGTATAAGTATTGATAATAATACAGCTACTATAAAAGCAGGAGGCACGGTAAATATTACTGCTTATAATACAGGAAATAGTAGTTATGGAGAAGCACACACTTCCCAAACACTACTTATATTAGATGCATGTTGTGGTCATAGAATAACCACAACCATTACTTTTGCTGCTATTCCTAATCTGAGTATAGGACAAATATATCTAATGACTGCTACTTCTCATAGTTCCATGCCCATAACATTTACTGCATCGAATACTATAATAAGTATCAATGGAAATACTATTACTGCAAAAGCATCGGGAACAGTTATTATTACTGCAAATCAAGAAGCAAATACAGAATATAATTCTGCTACTGCTACTCAAAACGTAACGGTGACAAATCCTATTTTCTTAACCCCGACTCTTACTTTTGCTGCGATTCCGAATCTGACCGTAGGGGAAAGATTTGTAATGAGTGCTACTTCCAATAGTCCTGTTCCAATAACTTTTACTTCATTGGATACAAATAAAATAAGTATCACGGGAAATACTGCCACTGCAATAGCAGTTGGAAACGTAGTCATTACCGCAAGTCAAAAAGCAAATGCAGAATATAATGATATTACTATTCTACAAACGGTCACTATAATAAGCAGTGTATCCATACTCACTTTGATAGAAACAAGAAACCCTGCTATTCGCATCTATCCTAATCCTGCTCAAGATTATATAACCATTCAGTATGATAAGACTCAAAAGGTTTCATCAGTGAAAGTATATGATATTACGGGAAAGAATTATCAATTAGGAGTTAAGAATTACGAATTAGGTTTGAGTGTAGATTTGAAAACTTTATCCAAACGAGAATATATTATTATAATATATGGAGAAAAAGGGGAAGTATTATTAACAGAAAAAGTAATAAAAGAATAAATATAATTTTTTAATTTTATACCGAGAATGGCAGAGAAAAAAAATATCTGCCCTTTTTTGTAGGGTAAAATTTGCATCAATAAATTTTTGAGATATCTTTCTCCCTAAATTTGTAATCTTTTTTAAATAAAATCATATTTTTTTTTTTTTTAATCAAAAAAATACACAATACAGAATCAGAAATAAAAAAATAAATATTATATTATAAAATTGTAAAAAACAACAAGTTTTTTTAGTTAGATGGGTTCTAAAAATTGATTTCTTCAAAAAAAAGTATTGGTAACTATTGGTTTTTTAAGGGATACACTTTTTAGGATTTGAATTTTTAGAACCCCTCTTATTAAATATTTTTTCAAAGAAATTTTATTTTAGAATTTTACATCAGATAGGTTAAGAAATAACAAAAAATAAAACACAAAAGATATAGATGGAACATAATATAATATTGCAACTCCTGTTGATTATAACTACTTTCTCTCTTGTTGACACAAGTACCGGTACACAACCAAGAGAAGAGGAATCTTTTTTGTATTGCCTTTCCGTCGATAGCAAAAAAATACTTTTCTATAATTTTTTTAAAACGCCTTTTAAATTTTGTAGATATTTTGGGAGATTTCCGCCCTCTATACCCCTGTTCTTGCAGGGGTAGAATCTCTCGTAATGATTCTCCCAGAAAAGAAACAAACAGCTTTTTTTTAATATTTTTTGAAGGCATTGTTTTTGCTGAGAACAACTTTTCAGAAGATTGCAACGTATAAGAAAACAAGTAACAAATAAGATTACAAATTTAATAGGATATGAGTGTTCAATAGTTAAAAAACGAACAAAATGAACTATTAAAAAAAGTATGGTACATAAATATATTTTCATATTTTTCCATGAAATACAGAGAGTATAAAATGGTATCCTGTACTTTTTAAATTTCAAAATTATAAAAATCAATTTTTAGAAACCACCTTTATTTATTAAATTACAATTATATAACAAAGAATCATGAATGCAAAGTGTAAATTTTTTTCGTATGGGATTTATTTTGTAATCCTAAATTTTGTGCTGTTTGGAGGATATGTGTGTTTTGCACAAAACCCTTCTTTTTATTTAGATAATGTAACCCCCACTTCTGTAAAAGTAGGTGAAAATATTACTATAAGCGGCGGAACATTTACAGAAGATATAAGTGTTTCTATAGGAAACATATCTGCAACAATTGTGAGCAAAACAACCTCTCAAATTGTTGTTACTGTACCCAAGGAACTCTCTTTAGAGAATAACGATCCTACTTTTGTAGCAACGGTAAGAGTATTTAAGAATGGCATTGGTAATGCAGCAGATACTACCAACACATTCTTAGTACAGGTAAGAAATTTTGATACAGAAAGGATCGCTTTTTGGGGAAATAAATCTTCTGCACTTCCTATCCCGTTTTCAAATATTTCTGATATTGTGGAGGTATCCTTAGGAAAAAAACACAATATAGTACTTCGAAAAGATGGAACTATTAACGTATGGGGAAATATAACCATTGCCCTAGACACAGCAAGTGATACAGGAGATAATTTTGATAATCTTACTAGCATAAACACCCCTACTTTTAACATTGGATGTCCTACGAATGATGATGTCGTAAATAAAATCATAGAATTTTTTGATGCTTCTAACAACCATCAAAAAATAGGAACAAGCACCTGTGCTAATGGAACGACCACTATTACTACACCCGCTTTAGATACAGGTATTCATAAAATAATAGCAAAATATACCTATTCAAATAATACTTCTGATTCTGTTTCTACTTTGATAAATATTATAGTTCCAGGAACAGAAGATCAATGGGTAGATAGAGACAAGAATGGACTCATAGATATCTATTATATAGAAGATTTAGATACAGTGAGATACTCTTTGGATGGAAAATATTATGGAAACAAAAAGAAAACAAAAGGATGCCCCGGCGGAAATTGCTATGGGTATGAACTCAAAAGAAACCTGGACTTCACAATAACAAAACACTACAAAGCAAAGACCATTCCTAATAGATACAAAGCCAATACTCCTTGCGGATCGGACACTCTCTGCGGATGGATACCTATAGGAACGAACAAATATGGACAACTTATTGATAAAACATACAGTGCAACTTTTGAAGGAAATTATAATACTATTAGAAATTTCATTATAAGAAGTGGCACTACAGGAATTTCAATCCCAGGCAATTCTTATATAGGTCTTTTTGGATCAGTAAAAAAAGGAATTATGAGAAATGTATCCATAGAAGATGCTGAAATACATGTATCTTTGAATGCGAACGATTACGAAGAAGCGTATGTAGGAACTCTGGCAGGAAAAGCAGACAGCTCTCACATAGCATATTGTAATGTGAAACAAGGAAACATCAGTAGTAGTATTAAGGGAAACGGCAACTTATATGGTATGAGATTAGGAGGGATTGTTGGATATTTCAATAATGACACCATAACACATTCATTTTTCTCTGGATATATAAATGGAAGAGAAGGACTATCATCATCTTGCGGGGGGATAGTAGGGTTTCTTGAATCTGCGGTTGTCTTTCGTTCTTATGCTTTAGGAAAGATAGATTTTGAAATGACGGGTCTTAGTCCCCAGTATACTGTCCAGGCAGAAAATACAGCAGTAGGAGGGGTAGTAGGAATTTGTTCTGGGTCATCCCTCATACAATCTTTTATGGGTGGGACCATAAGGCGTGACGGGAACAGTAGTGCCCTTCCAGGAAGATACGGAGGACTAATAGGGGAAACAAGAAACAATAATACTATTATTCAATGCTCTTCTTTAGGATTATTGACAACTGTTAGTCAAGTAGAAATATCAACCGCAGGAGGATTAATAGGGGCTAATAAGTCTGGTACTACAACTGTTATAGGAAGTTTTAATACTAAAAAACTCATAAGTAATTGTAATGTTAAAGATAAAAATGTAGGAGGAATCGCAGGTTTCATAGCTGAAGGTTTTTTATCTGTCAAAGAAAGTTATTCAGCAGCTCCACTTCTTGCTTCACGCATAAATAATAATGGATACTTAGGGGGAATATTATCAGAGAGATCCTCATCTTTTGCAGCAGACAAACTTTTTTGGAATTCCGATGCAATGTTTCTTGACTATGTAGATGAAAATGGAAATAGTTCAGTGTCCTCTCAATCGATTTCAAAACAAGATTTTGGTAATATATCTGATACTATACGATATGGTTTACCTATAGATAGCATACGCTTGGGGTGTTCTGATTATTATAGCAAGAGCATCTGCACTATGGGACCGGGTTTTGAATATACTAATAGATTGCTTCCAAAAATACAATTAGGAGCGAGAGTACGTATAAATGGGATTCTTTTTATAGCAAATAATAAAAATGCTACTAACCTGACCATAGCATCAGAAGTAACCAATGTTATTAATAGCACAGGTTCTCTTACCCGTGCTACCGCTGTGATAGAAGGAGTATCTTTTACTGCCGATAGTACCAAGATTACCAATATACAAGCACCTTATAAAATCAGTAATTTGGAAAATGGTTTGGGAATAGTTTTAGAAGATCTTCCTACTATATTAGATTTTAATAACAGAGACAGCGATTACCAAGAATTGGATGAAAGCGGTTTTTCCATTAGTAAATCAACCAAGGTACCCATAGCTGCAAAAACAAATATTGTAAGCATTGCCGCTGGTGGAAACGGAAGTATCGCATTAAAAAATGATGGAATTCTCTACGCATGGGGAGATACTACCCATAAACAAACCGTACTCCCTGCGGACATTACGAGAAGTTCTATAATTTCTTTAGCAAGGGGCGAGAGCCATTCTTTGGTACTAACTTCTCAAGGAAAAGTTATTGCTTGGGGAGATAATACATACGGACAAAGTACTGTTCCATCAACCGCTACTTCTCACATAGTTAAGATAGCTGCGGGAAGGTACCATTCGCTTGCCCTCTCTAAAAACGGAAAGATTATCTCTTGGGGAAAAAGCACTTCAGGGCAACTACCTGACACAAGTGTTTCGGGAATAAGAGCAATCGCTGCGGGTGAAAATTTTAGCGCTGCCATTGATACCGCAGGAGAAGTCTATACATGGGGAAGCATTCAAAATACTTCCCGAGGCAAAAACGGATTTTATAAAGCTATATATGCAGGATATTCTCATTTTATTACCATGGATACTATTCAGTATATAAAGAGTGTAGGAAATAATTCTTTTAAACAATTAGATTTTCCCGATGCAATTAGTGATGCCAGCACCCCGTATGTAGCAACAGGAGGAAATAGAAATTTTGTTCTATATTCTCGAAGATATCAGTACCTAAGTTTTAAGGATATTCTACAAAAAACTTATGGAGATGCTCCCTTTGTTTTGAATGCAAGTACTAATAGTGGTTTACCATTAAGTTATTCTGCTTCTAATACTCTTGCTTCCATCAACAATAATACCGTTATTATAAATGGGGCGGGAACAGTAGAAATAACAGCTTTTAACACGGGAAATGGAGCTTATTTAGAAACTTCTGCTACACGAATACTTACTATAAACAAAGCGAATCAGAGTATCAGTTTTGAAAGCTTAGCAAATAAAACCTACGGAGATGTTCCTTTTGTTTTACAAGCCACCTCTTCTGCGAATCTCACTGTGTTATTTTCTGCATCCAATACTTTGGTAGCTATAAATAATAACACGGTAACCATTAACGGAACAGGAACGGTGAATATTACGGCTTATCATACAGGAAATAATAATTATTTGTCAGCGTCTGCCATACAAATATTTAGTATATCTAATGCAAATAATGGGAATAAACCAACACCTACCCCTACTAAACCAACACCTACCCTTACTTTTACTGCTCTTCCGAATCTCACCATAGAGCAAAAATACACTCTCGTAGCTACTTCTAATAGCCCTGTTGAGATAACTTTTGTATCCAGTGATGAAAAAATAGCAACTGTAAGTGGCAATACGCTTACCGCTGTCGGAACAGGGACAGCATCTATCATTGCAAACCAAGCAGAAAATCCACAGTTTAATAGTGTTTCTGTTCAACAAATACTCACAGTAACAAACAAAGTAGAACCTACACCCGCACTTACCTTCGTAGAAATACCTAATACTTCTATTCGTATCTTCCCGAACCCCGCAAATGATTATATAACCATTCAATACGATAAAACCCAAAAAATTGCATCTGCGAAGGTATATGATATAATGGGATATGGGGTAATGGGTATGGAGTATATTGGTAAGGATGGCATACCTATAAATATAAAATCCCTGCCCAAAGGAGAATATATTATAATAGTATATGGAGAAAAGGGAGAGGTTTTGAAGGCAGAAAAGGTAATAAAAGAATAAATATTTATTATCATACATACTAAAAGAGAGCGTTGATGAGACGCTCTCTTTTTTTGTCATCACAGATATTGAATAGCTTGCTATCAAATCCCTGTATCTTTTTTGAGATTTGGGGAATTCTATAAAAAATGTATCTGTTTTTATAATTTTTAGTTAATTTTAGTTAAATAATTGTAAAAAACATAAAAAGTTTGCGAAATATATAAAATAAAATGGATATTGCATATTATATTACTATGTAATACATAATACTATTGAATAAGTAATACTATTGAATAAGTAATACTATTGAATAAATAGT
>JASGCU010000044.1 GCA_030053935.1 Chitinophagaceae bacterium | reverse complement strand
GAGTTTTCTTGCAGACACTCTTTATTATTTCTTTCTCCATTTGCTTCCCAAGACCATATTTTTTAATGCATCAAGGAGGATCCTCGATTGGAGCATACTAAAAATTTTGGAAAAGTTAATAGAAAAGTAAATGGGAAGAAAGGATATATTAACAGGGAATTACTATAAAAATATACTTATTGTGAAAATATGCTACCTTACAAAAATTCATTTATACAATACAAATTATATACTTTTTTTATTCTACAAACATAAAATACAATGACACAATACGGAAATCCTGCGGAAGGTATGCGTGACTTTCTTCCAAAAGACGTTGCTCTACGCCATTATGTAACGAATACTATTCTCGGTGTTTATAATGAATTTGGTTTTACACAAATAGAAACGCCTTGTGTGGAAAGAATTGATATTCTCTCCCATAGTGATGGGGGAGAGAATGAAAAAATGCTTTTCAAAATACTAAAAAGAGGAGAAAAACTGCAGTTTTCTGATGATACAAAAGAATCGGATGTTGTAGATTTGGGGTTAAGATATGATCTTACCGTTCCTCTTTGTCGGTTTTATGCGAATAATCGTTCTCGTCTGCCAAACCCTTTTAAGGTAATTCAAATGGGAAGTGTTTGGAGAGCAGAAAGATCCCAAAAAGGACGATATAGACAGTTCACTCAGTGTGATATTGATATTATTGGCAACAATAGTATTATGGCGGAGATAGAACTCATTCTCGCAACGGCAAAAGCATTACAAAAACTTGGTTTTCAGGGTTTCAAAATAAGAATTAATGATAGAAGGATTTTAGAATGCCTTGCAAAATATTGCGGTTTTGAAGAGTCTTCTTTTCAAAAGGTATTTGTTATCTTTGATAAATTGGACAAAATAGGAAAAGAAGGTGTGAAAAAGGAGTTAGAAGATGCAAAATTTTCTTCTCTTTCTATTGATAAGTTTATGAATACTTTAGAAAGAACAACGGAAAGTGGAATTACTGTGGGTTCTGTATACGATGTTTTACCCAGCATCCCCAAAGAAATTTTTAATGATTTAGTTACTGTTATAAGTACTGTCTCTGCTCAAGCTGGGAATGAGTATTCTATATATTTTGATATTTCATTGGTAAGAGGAATGGGATATTATACGGGGCAGATATTTGAAATAGAAATGGAAGGTTATAAATCGTCTATCGCAGGTGGGGGGCGTTATAATAAAATGATAGGAAAAATATTGCAGGAAGAAAAAGAGGTTCCTGCTTGTGGGTTTTCCATAGGTTTTGAGCGGGTTATTGCTCTCTTGGAAGAAAGAAATTTTGAAATCCCTCATCCGAAAAAGAAATTAACCATTCTGTATAAAGAAGATATTGGTAATTACACTTCTCTCCTGGAGGCAGCTCAAAGATACAGAGAGAAGGGATATTCTGTTTCTCTAGAAATGCAAAAGAAAAATGTAAAAAAACAATTAGACGACCTTGGGCAGCGGGGATTTCATTACTTTGCTTTCTTTGAAGGGGCTTTTGAAATGGATATTAAAGAATTAAAATAACTCTTGGTATAAAGAGTTACCATTTTTAATAGCACACTGATTACACTAATATATGTGATTTGTAATGATTTAAATCAGTAGTATCTGTTCAATCAGTGTTCTATTTTATTTTTTGTATTTTACTTTATTTTTTATATATTCTCCAAAAATAATTGATTTGCCCTAAATGATAGTTCAAATGCCCGTAGAGATGTATTATTAAAAACTCTGTTGTCATCGGATATCCTAATTGTTGTGTAGGAAATTCTTTTTGTAATTCTTCTTCAGTAATGGTATCTAATGTATGGCAGATGAGTTTTTTTGCTTCTAAAAGCATTTCTTTTAATTTGGCTTTTGGAATATTTTTATTTTTAAATTCTCCCTCCCTATCTCTCACGTACCCATTTTGTAATAGGACACTTCCTATGTTATGAAACATCCCTCCGCAGAGATGAAGCATGAGATTTCCTGGACTATTCTTAATTTCTCCGCTTATTTCCCATAGGATATTTTCAGGAATATGTTCTAAATTTTCTATAGTATTATCAAACTCCCTCGCAAACAAAAAAGATAATTCTTTTTTCATAGTTATTTTTAATATGTTAAATGATTGATATGATATATATATTTGTAATAACAGGTAAAAATAGTTTTTTTTTGATAATAAAAACATTTTTATTTTTCATAAAAGAGAAAAAGTTATAATTCAATGTATTTTTATTTTTTTATAGTCAACAACTAAATATGTCTCATTGTGATACTCCATTTAAAAAGACCTCTTGTATTTTTTGATTTAGAAACCACGGGAGCTAACGTTTCTACAGATAGAATTGTAGAGCTGAGCTTTGTAAAATTAAAAGAAAATGAAGAAATAATAACTCTCACTTATCTTATAAATCCACAAATTCCCATTTCTGTAGAGGCATCTTTGGTGCATGGAATAAGCGATGCTGACGTAAAAGATGCTCCTCTTTTTCCCGATGTTGCGGAAGAAGTATCTCTTTTTTTAAAAGGATGCGACTTGGCAGGGTTTAATATCATTCAGTTTGATATTCCTATACTGATAGAGGAGTTTTTGAGAATACAAAAGGATTTTCATATTTCTGATAGAAATATTATAGATATTCAAAAGATATTTCATCTGATGGAAAAGAGAAATCTGTCGGGGGCTTATAAATTTTATTGTGGAAAAGATCTGATGAATGCTCACAGAGCTGAACAAGATGCTCGAGCGACTTTGGAAATCTTTCTCAAACAAGTAGAAAAATATCAAGGGCAAGAGGTTGTAAACCTCAAAGGGGAAAAATTAGGAACAATAGAGAATGATATGGATTTACTGCATACAATAACCCAAAGCAATGTGGTTGATTTTGCGGGCAGGATTATAAGAAATGAAGATGGGCAGGCAATTTTTAATTTTGGAAAGCATAAAGGTAAAATAGTTTTAGAGGTTCTGAAAAAAGAACCTTCTTTTTATCATTGGATGATGCGGTCTCAATTTCCTTTAGATACAAAACGGAAACTTACAGATCTAAAAAAGCAGATAGATGAAAAAAAATAGAGATTACATTCATGCTTACGTTGCCAAAGTTTTCTCTCCTATTTTATTAAAATATCTTAAACTCTATTCGTCTATTTTGTTTTCTCCCCTCTTCTGTTGTATTAGGCATTTGGGGGTCGCTCCCCCCTTTTCCAAAGTATCGTAATCTCTCCTGAGAGATATTTTTTTTTATTAAGAAATTATACACTGCTTTTGCTCTTTTCAAAGAAAGGTTTTGATTATACATTGTATCTCCCACATTGTCGGTATGTCCGTATATTTCAATATTTACTTGGGTGTTTTTTTCTAAAAAATGAAATACTTCTAACAGTTCTGTCTTTGCTTCTTCTTGAATAACATCGCTATTAAATTCAAAAAAAATATTCTTTAAGACCTTTACACTCCCAATTTTGATAGGTTGTAGGTAAAAGTTTATAGTAAAACCCATTCCCACACCGGTATTTTCAGAGTATAACATAGTATCTTGAAAAATATAATATGGACAGGTCACATAAAGAGAATAGGTTTTACCCGCTGTGAGCACTGCGGAGTATTTTCCATTTTTATCACTTATAGATTTGTATAAAATGGTATTTTTTTGTATGTCAAATATTTCAATAGAGGCAGATAGTGGGGTGAGGGTCTCGGCATCAAAGATATTTCCTTTCAAAATATCTACTTTTTTTTGAGGTTTTATTGCTTCAGGGAGTTTAACAGAGTAGATTTTTTCATTTCCATTGTCGCCTATGCTCCAAGTATTCGTTTCACTGTGTGTAAAATAGCCGTAGTTGTCGGAGGATACAGATAAAGAAAGTTGTTGCTGGTGATTATTGAAAGGGTACCCAATATTTTGTGCGGGAGACCATTTTTCTCCATCATATTCACTTTTAAATATGTCTAAATTCCCCATTCCAATATGCCCGTCCGATGCCCAATAAAGGGTTTGCCCATTGTTATGAATAAAAGGGGAAACGTCATTTTCAGAAGTATTTATAACATCTCCTACATTTTCAGGTTCACTCCAATATCCATTTTCATCTTGGTGGCTTACCCAAATATCTAATTTTCCTTTGCTTTTTGGTTCTCTATCAGAGGTAAAATAAAGAGTTCTTCCATCGGCAGAAAGAGAGGGATGGGACTCCCAATAGTGTGTATTGATAGGATATCCCATATTTTGTGGGGCTTCCCATCCGTTTTCTTTTTTTTTAGAAGTATAAAGGTCGCACTTTCCATATCTATCGGGATACTGACATCCCACAAAGACAATAAAAGTTCCGTCAGCATTGACACTACATATCCCTTCATTTCCCGAAGGGGTATTGACACTTCCTTCTATTTCTTTGGGGATACTCCAATTGTGTGAAGAATCTTGTTGTGTGTAAAAAATATTTTCATCAGATGCGGCATCTATCCTCCCTGTAAAAAATAAGGTTGTATTATCAGCAGTAAAAGAAGGAAAGTATTGCCTTGCGAGTGTATTGAGAGGAAATTTAAGTAATTCTATTTGTACATCTACGGGGTTTTTAATAGAATGTCTTGCAAAATTACAGCTTTCTAAAATGGTTTTTGCTTTTTTATTATTTTGAAACCCATCAGGATATATAGTACTATACTTGTTTAGTAAAGAATGGGTTTTTTCATATTCTCCAATAAGAAAATGAAACTCTGCTAAGAAAAGATACGCTCTATCATTCTTTTTATGAGAGCTGTCTAATTGCAAACATTTTTTATATTCGTTGAGTAGGTTCTCTTTCATACTCAAACGTTCATAGACAGAAGCCAATGCCAGATGAGGTTCTACAAATGTTTTATCTGCTTGTATTGATTTTTTGAAGAACGCTATTCCCTGCTTAAAATCATAGTACTGTATTCTTTTTTGTCCTTCTCTATAGAAATGGACCGCTTTCTTATTTGTAGAAATATCTTGTCCGTATGCGGTTAAAATCATACAATAAAAAAAATAAACATGCTTCATCTTTTAGTGGTCAGTTTGATACTTGTTTGTTTCATTCTTAATGAGTATATCCAAGAAAACTCTTAAAACCTTGAGTAGTAAATGGATTCAATATAGTATGAATAGATTAAATATATTGTATTTTTACTCATAATAGATAAAAAATATTTTTATTCACTATCAAATATAATGTATACGGTTTATGTGACAAAAATTTGAGAAAACTGTAGTTTATGTATACTGCCTATTGGTGAGGTCGAAATACATGAAAATGAACCGAAAGTTATTTGTTTGCTTTTATTTAAAAAGTAAGAGTTTTCTTGCAGACATTCATTATAAATTATTTTGTAAAAGCAATAAAATTGCATACTTTTTGGAGCATGTTTTTATTGTTAGGACATCAAGGATTCTTCTTCATATTGTATTATTTTCTTAATTTTTCCTGGTTGAGCCCAATTCATTGTTCCTTCCATCTTTAAGGATAGTAGATAATTTTCTATTTGTTTATCGGACAATTCTTCCTGTATCCTTTTGGCTTCATGTAATGTTCTGAGGGGTATAAAGGTTTGCAATGATTGGCTTGCTTGCCAGCTGCCTTCAAATATGGTGGGATTAAAACTTGTTTTTCCGTATGCTTCCCATATTACTTTGTAGGGGAAGAAATTATATTCACCAACGCCTAACAGAGCCCACCAATGCCCACGATTAAGCATTGCATTGAGTATTACTCCTTTTCTTCCCTGTAATATTTCTCTGTTTGCTTCCATATAGAATTGCAATTCAGGATACATTTGAATTTGCTCCCATTCCATTGGTTTACCATTATTATTGTATGGTAAAAGAACCCACCTTGATGGAGTGGTAGTTTGACCCTGAAACTCTTTTGATGTAATGAGTGGGGTGACAAATTTTTTGGGGAGAATAATATTGTTTTTTTTCTTGTTAGAAACACTTACTAAATCTACATTTACTTCATTGAGAGTGTCAAAGAAATAGACATCATTTGCTCCACAGGGATTAATGCCCTGCCTTGGAGTAGATTCTTTTTTTAGAACTATGGGTTTAATATTGTCAAATTTTCTACCTGCTTCGTTTGATATTATGCTTAATGGGTCTGTTTCGTGAAACATGGGCTTTGCAGCATATTCAAGCCAACAGCCCTTTTCATTTCGGAAATAGGGTATAGGGAAAAGTGTCTTTGTATCTCTCATAAAATGACTCAGACCGTAGCGTGTAGCAACATTGCCAAAAACATTTTCTTTATGAAAGTCAAAAATAGTTTGAACGCTATATTGTACTTCTCCAATGCTATAAGTTCTGAAGTTTCTATGAGCCCCATCATTTAAAAAGATAGAAAGCGGAATAAATAGAATTGCTTCTCCATTTTGCTTCAAGAAGTCCTTAATTGCTATTTGAATAATAAGTGCTGCTATGTCTATTCTGCTTCCTCCTAACAAAAGGTTTTGATTCTTTCCGACTAAATCAAATTTTAAAAAATAGCTTTTTATCTGCTCTTTATAGCTCTCGGGTAAATCTACAAAGTTTTGCCAAGGGGGATTGCCAAATATAATGTCGTATTTTTCAGGTTTGAGTCGCAAAAAATCTTCATTCGTAAAGTTTGCAGACATATCCAAACGATGCTTTTCTTTGAATTTATGTAATGCTTGCTGAAAATAGAAAGTATTCAATTCATTGCCATAAAGTTTATTGGTCGGTAGGTCATGAATTGAAAAACCTTGAGATATTCCATATGTGATTAAAGCCTCAAGAATATTTCCTTCCCCCATTGTTGGGTCAAATACAGAAGCACCGTTCATCCATTTTGAAAATATATCAAACTTTTCAATCGCAAATTCTCCCCATTTCAATGGTGTGAAGACATCCCCAATTTGTAAATCCTTATCTGATACATCGAAAGTTTTGATATACTCCATTTTTAGGTTGTTCGGTTTTATTGTTTAAATAATTCCTTCATTCAATCGACAAATTTTAAACAAACATCATCATCCGTTGATAAGTATCTTTTTGTAATACTTAATCCAATTGGAGTACCTGGGTCTTCTTGAACAGCAAGCCAAGGGTGAATTAATGCTTTAGGCTTATGAATGAGTGCATATGTATTCAACCCTTGCTTCTCAATATTACTCACATGTTCGTTTACAATTGGTAAAAAATTGTCATCAGAAGGAACTAGAAAAGAAAGAAAATCTTCAAGCATTCCATTCACATTATTATCAGGTATAATCCAGATACCAATAGAAATCTGACCAACTACTAATACAATTAACCCATTTTTCGGTAAATCTTCTGGAATATTAAATCCTTGTGCCCTCAATAATTGCTTTAACCTATTCCATCTCAACAATAGGTTTGAATCTGCATCAATAATAATTCCAATAGTATCAACACTTGATTGTTTGAATCTTACAGGAATTTGCTCTAATAATTTATCTATTCCCTCACAATCAATAACATCAAATGTCTCATTAATTTTAAACTGCTCACATAATGCCCATATTACGTGTTGGTCATCATTCCCCTCAACTAAGAGTTTTTTATTGAACTTTTCCCTAATCCTCATAGCTATCGGGTTTCAATATTTTGGTCTGTTGCAACCTTCAATTCCTCTTTAGAAAACACAACTTGCTTTATTTTACCATTTATATTGTCAAGTCTAATCAATTTTCCGTCAAGATTGTTTTGAGGACCATTCAGTATATTTTCAAATCCAGATATACAATCTTCACTATGGGTCGTTACAAATACTTGAACATTTAATTTGTTCGCAAGATTAAAAATGATTTCCCATAATTTTTCTTGAATGGAATAATGAAGACCATTTTCAAATTCATCTATTAATAAAAAACCATTATCTGAATTTACAAGTGCCAAAATCATAGTTAAAATCCGATTGATTCCATCACCCATGCTTCGCAATGGTTCAACATTATTATTGCTTGAACGTTTCGCAACAGCATACCTGTTTCGTGTCCCTTCTTCAACAAAAGCAACTCTTTCAATATCAGGTTCAATTATTCTAAGGGCATCAATAACATATTGCTCCTTGGGAGTAAGTGTGATATTATCCCATAGTTTTCCATTAATCTCTCTATCAATATTTCGAGTTCTGATGAATTGGAAATTTTCTATACTTCCAAATCCTCTAAACCCAATTCTGTTATAGAATCGTTCATCATCCAACGGCAATATAAAAGAATTAAGTCCAACACGAATTTCTAATCCAAGTTTATAATCAACTATTTGTTTGTCATCATCAATGTCGATAATAGTTCGTTTCCGTCTATTAACAGGTTCTTCACTTTGGCTAGTTATCTCATCAAAGTATTTTACAAATCTTAAAGAAATTGACTTTTCGGTAGTTTCTTGTTTTCCAAACAAAGTGTTCTCAATTGTTCCAATTTTAATTGCATTATTTTGACCAAAGCCAACTATTCTATTTGCAAAAAATGATGAAAGAGCCTTAACATTAGTCTCTGTAGCATTTTTATTATTTGGAACTTGTCGATAGTTTTCACCTCTTTCCTCCAGTAATTGCAAAATTACACTTAAATCACATTTGGTTGAATACAAAGCAATTGCCTCTAGTAATGTTGATTTGCCTGTATTGTTTTTACCCGTAATCAAATTAACTTTTGAAAACGACTCAATACTTAATCCGTCTAAAATTCTATACCTTTCTATCTTAATGGAGTTAATCATTTTATGTTAATTTAATTTATTTTAATGTATGAATTACAAATGTAATAATCTTTATTATGTTATTTTTTGTAAAGTCCTTTTGAACCATATTTTGAAATAAGTATTTTTTACAATCACTCTAATTTTTTTATATTTTTTTTTGCTATTTCCCATGCTCTATCATTTTTATCGGCTATTCTTTTTACCTTTTTATAGTATTTTCGGGCTTCTTTTGGGTTATTTTCTTTTATAGACATATCCCCTAAGGCAAGCAATGCATATAAATAATAACCATATTGCAGGTCCGTATTCTTTTCACTCAAAAGAACCACCGTATTATAATATTTTTTAGAAAGTTCCAATCTATTTCTATACTGATACCATTGCCCTAAAAAAAACGCAGCATATCTCCCCGTATTTTCTTCATAACCAAACTCGTGATTTTCCATTTTTTCTAATATACAAAGACATTCTTCCTCACATCTTCTATCTCCCGTAGAGTAGAGCAAACGTGCATAATATCTATGAAAATAGGCATTATGAGGAAAGGTATTATGAAGATATTCTGCAATTTGAAAAGCCCTCATTAGGTTTTTTCCTTCGCTCATAAGTATACGCATGAGGTAATGCTGTGCTTCTGTGCGGGTATAAAAAGCATTATTTGATACCTCCTCCATCTGCTGTATGCCTAATTCTTTATTCCCTTTATGAAAAAATATCATGATAGGTTTCAAAAAAGGGTAATTTTCTGGTATCCATACGGAGTAATAGTTATACAAGCCATCTCCAAATAAAAGCTCAGGGCTGAGGGAGTTTTTATCTCTACAAATATCCATATAGGTGAGAGAACTTTTGCCTGCTAATGCTGCTTTTGTCCATTTATCTCTATCAGAAAATAATCTTCCTTTAAATCCATAAGCAGCGGCTAAGAAAAAAGCTCCTTCTATTTTTGTTTTTTTTTCTTTCAAAAGCCGCTCTGCGTAGAATATGCATGTGTCCATATAAGCGTGAAACGTTTCATCATACTCTTTATTTTCATACTCGGGTAATATTTTCCACCAAGTGTTCAGTCCCATCAAAAAATAAGCAAGGGGATGCGTTTTATACTTATACCGAAGCCATTGAAATTGTACTTCTGCTTTTTGAAACTGAAAATTATACATATTATTCAATCCTTCTGTGGATTCTATCTGTATCTGTAAGTCGTTTATCAGCAAACTATCCTTTTCATCGGGGAAGATGGTTTGAGCAAAAAGTTTTGTGTTTATAAGGAAAATGAAAAATAATACGTTTTTTTGTATGAGCATACGTTTTTGGTAAGTTCTTTCTGAAAAATTGTTTTTTAAATAGAAGCCATATTGTAATCAAAAATAAAATTATAACATGTTTTGAGAATATATTTGTAATTTTTAAAAATAATTTTGTTATATTGTCAAATATTTTGAATCTATATCTTTTGGAGAATTTTTTTACTTCTAGTAGAGAATAGCGTTTAAAAATTACTTTATCAATAATTATAATCTTAACATATACAAATGAACAATGTTTTAAAATTAAGTGTTATTTTTAGTATTTTTTTGTATCAAAGGGGAACGGCACAGCATAGAATATCCATAACTATAGATGGAATTCCTGCAGGAAAAGAAATTATATTAGGGTATCACTTTGCTGACCAAAAATATGCTGTAGATACAGTAATAACAGATGAGATGGGAAAAGTAGTATTTTATGGGGATACGGAGCTGAAGCCAGGTATGTATTTTCTGTATAATCCAAATGAAATATGGTTTGATTTCATAGTAAAAGAACAAGATTTTTCTCTTACTTTTAGCAAAAAAGAACTATACAAAGATTTGGAAGTAAAAAATTCTTTAGAAAATGAACTTTTCAAAGAGTTCCAACTGCAAATGCTTGCTGCAAATATACTAAAAGATTCCATTCTCAAATCTTTCAAGCAAACATCTAAAAAAGAAGATACTATCGCAGCCCAAAAAAAATTAATAGATATAGAAAAAGAAGTATCCAATAATAGAAAATCTATTATAAAAAAAGCACCCAATTCTTTAGTGGCAAATATACTTATGCTGATGGAACGCCCCGAACCGCCTGATTATAAAGAAATCAAAGATACAGACAAAAGAAGAACTGCACAACTCCAATATTATAAAAATCATTTCTTGGATAATATACATTTTAAAGATATAGGACTCCTAAGAACCCCCCTTTTAAAAGTAACCGTAGAAGAGTTTTTTGACAAAGTAGTAGTTCCACATCCCGATACCATCTTATATTACTGTGATAAAATAATAAGAGAATCAGAATTTGATGCCGAATTGTTTCGTTTTTGGTTAGTAACTTTTTTTAATAAATATGAAAAGTCCGATATTATGGGAATGGAAGTAATATGGGTTACTCTTGCGGAAAAATATTATCTTACAGGCAAAGCCGATTGGCTCAAACCCGAAGACCTGACAAATCTGCAAGAAGAAGTGGATTTTTTACGCCCTAACCTTATAGGAAAAATAGCACCCCGCCTGCATTTATTAGATACTGCATTAAATCCGCTCTACTTAGAACAGATGAACGCAAAATATATGGTGCTTTTCTTTTATGACCCTAACTGCGGAACTTGTATTAAGAAAACCCCCGAACTCGGCGCTCTCTACCCTCAATTAAAGGCACTAAATGCAGAAGTATTAGCGGTATGTGTTCCAACTAAAGTAGATGAATGGAAAAACTATGTAAAAAAAAATAAAATGAAATGGCTCAATGGTGCAGACCCAAACACACAAAGTAACTTCCGACACGATTATAACGTCAGATATACTCCTCAAATCTACATATTAGATAATAAAAAAAGAATTATTGCCAAAAAATTAGATACCTCCCAAATAATAGAGTTTATAAAAAATCATTCTCGTTACCATTAAAAAAATGCAGAGAGTGTCCGAAAAATCATTTTAAGGGGAGTTCTAAAAATTAAATATTTGAAAATCATATAAAAATATGTACTTTTTAACAAAAAATACATATTTTTTGCAAATAATAATAAATGTATATTATGAGCAATGAAAAGTACAAAAAAACAGGTAGAAATGGGATGTTTGATTCAGAGTTTATTCAACAAGATATATCTCTTTTAGGAAATCCAAAAAATAAGCAAGGTGTTGGATTTTGAGATATTTAGAAATATATGAGAAGAAGGTTTATTAAAAAAAGACAAAAAAAGTCAAGTCAGTTCGAAAAGATATGATGTAGTGCTCTTATTCAAGATAATGATACTGTTTTCTTTAGAAAAATTAGAAAAAATGTAACCTAATAAGAATAAAATATGTACTTTGTTTTAACTTTTTAAATATATAAAATGGGTTCTTATATTTTTAAAAATTAAAACCTAAAAAACAATTTTTAGAACCCATCATATATAATTGCAAATAGTTTTTTGTATATTTAAAATATGAAAGAAAAAATCTCGTAGGTATTAAAGGTTTATAGAAATATTATAAGTCATGTGTCTATCCACTTTGGTATATACATTTACACTAAAATATTTGCTATAAACTTTCCCACCAGGAAAATATTATGTGATTTTTCGTAAGATGCTAAATAGATACTTTTTATTTTCTTAATTACAAGAAAAAAATACTATTATAGGAAAAATACATTGTATTCAAATACATTTACACACAACATGCAAAAATTAAAAATAGGTATTATAAAAGAATATAAAACCCCACCAGATAAAAGAGTTCCCCTAACCCCCGAGCAATGCTCTGAGGTGATGAAACAATATCAAGGAGTGGAAATAGTGGTGCAAAAGAGTAAAGACAGGTGCTTTTCGGACTTAGATTATTTTGAAAAAGGGATAGCATTAGAAGAAGATTTGCAGGACTGCGATATTATCATAGGAGTAAAAGAAATTCCGAAGGAGCTTTTGTTAGAAGGGAAGACATATATTTTTTTTTCACATACTATTAAGAAACAAGAGCATAATAAATCATTACTCCAAGAGATTGTTCGTAGAAAAATAACGCTGATAGATTGGGAAACGATGGTAGATGATTCGGGACAGCGGATAGTGGCTTTTGGAAAATGGGCAGGAATAGTAGGATGTTATAATGCTTTTTGGATGTATGGAAAAAGATACAATCTTTTTCATATCAGAAGGGTGTATGAATGTTCTGATTTAGAAGATATGAAAATAGAATTTGAAAAGATTAAACTTCCATTTACACGTATTCTTTTAACAGGTGGCGGTAGGGTTGCCAAGGGCTGTATTGAGATGCTTAATAAAATAGGGGTTCGTAGAGTATCTCCTTATTCTTTTCTCCACGAACAATACCATGAGGGAGTATACACTCAATTGAATACGAGAGATTATATGATCCATAAAAATAAGAAACCATTTGTGCATTCAGAGTTTTATAATAAACCCGAATTGTATGTATCACAAATATATCCGTATCTTACCCAAGCGGATATACTTATTTCTGCCCATTATTGGGACCCTCGGTCTCCCAAACTTTTTACTATGCCTGATGTCCTAAAAAATGATTTTTCTGTAAAGATTATTGCGGACATTACCTGTGATATAAATGGCTCTGTTCCTACTACTGTCAAGGCAACAACTATCTTTAATCCTGCTTATGATATAGAGCCAACAGAAGTGACGATTTTGCCTCCTTTTTCATCCGAAGGCAATATAACGGTTATGTCTATAGATAATCTTCCTTGTGAAATTCCGAGAGATGCTTCTACTGATTTTGGAACTATGCTGATTCAAAATATCTTCCCTTGTCTCTTATCACCCCATCCAAGTGAAATGATTCAAAGAGCAACCATTGTAGAGAAGGGAAATATTACGGAAAAGTTTTCCTATTTAGAGAATTGGATTAGATGATGAATTATGAGTTATGATTTTTTTATTAAAAAAAAAACAAATATACAGCAAAGATGCAAAGGAAAACATTCATAACTAATCATTAACCATTAATCAAATAATTCTTTATTATATAATACTACAATGGGCAAGAATAAATTAGAAAGATTTCATGAGAATCAAAATAATCCGTATATTATAGAGCCGGGGAAAGAAGTATTTGAAAGTTTGAAAGGGAACTGGAATAGCTCTGTATTTGAGAATTCAAACCCTCTTTTTCTGGAGCTTGCTTGTGGAAGAGGGGAATATACAGTGGGTCTTTCTCGTTTTTTTCCTGAGAAAAATTTTATAGGAGTAGATATAAAGGGATCAAGAATATGGTGTGGTGGGACTTTTGCTCAAAAAAAAAATATTCCCAATGTTCGTTTTTTAAGAATACCAATAGATATGATAGAAAATTTTTTTATAGGGAAAGAAGTTTCGGGTATATGGATAACTTTTCCTGATCCTTATATAAAAAAAGAAAGAAAACGTCTTACTTCACCGCGTTTTTTAGAGTCCTATAAAAAAATTCTTCATCCAAATTCCTTTATTTATTTTAAAACTGATAATACTATTCTTTTTGAATATACTCTGAAAGTATTGCAAAGCCAGCATATACAGAGTTTAGAATATACTTTTGACTTGTATAGTTCCCCTTTGTTAGAAGAACACTTCGGAATTCAAACAAACTATGAGAAAATATTCATCGCAAAGGGAGAAAAGATAAAATATTTGAAATTTCAATTCCAATAACTCTCTCTTATTTCCTATTATTTTTTTCTTTTTGCAAATGATGCATCTATTTTTTCTGCCTCAGCAAGAATATATTTCATCATTTGTATATCTACTTCTTGTGGATGTACAAAGGTTTTCATAGAAACCTGTTTTCTCTGTCCCAATTCCATATAACTATCGGTAAAGGGAAGTAAATATCCATAACAAAATCCAAAGGTGACTCCCTTTGTTTTTCCACTAAGAGGAGCAGATGCGGGCCATATAAAACAAATTCTTCTATTTTTATAATAAAAAGGGACATTATATGCAAATTTTTCTTTCACATTGTGTAAAGTGTTGCAGATAATGGAATGTAAAAGGTTTGTTATTATTTTTTCATCTTCGGGGAGGGATCCCAAAAAATAATGTATGTTCATACGCTATGCAGATTATCACGCAAATAGTTCTATATTTATTTCTTTTTTACACCAGTTGTATTCTATAAAAGTATTAGAGCATACTATTATAAGGGTATCTTTTTTTTTATATTCTAATTCTCTTAAAAACCAACGTATACCGGATTCGTCTAAGTTACTGAGGGGTTCATCCATTACAAGTAAGGGGGTTTGGGAGAAAAAAACGAGTCCTAAGGTAAGTTTTTGCTTCATACCGGTGGAAAGATGTTTTATAAAAGTATGGGCTTTATTTGGGAGTTCTATTCTTTCTAAAAAACGATGTATAGTTATATTTTCTTTTTTTTTTTTGAAACGAAAATGAAAATCAAACATTTCTTGTACAGAAAACTCTTCTATCAAGTTCATATAAGGTGCTGTAAACGAGCAGTATTGGTATATTTCATCAGCAGGAATATTTTTTTTATCTATATTCCAAGCAATATCTCCTTCGGTTGGGATTTTTTTTCCTGTGATAATGGAAGCAAAAGTGCTTTTTCCCGATCCATTTTTTCCTATAATAGCATAAGAATGAGATATTTCTAGGTCCAAAGAAATATCTCGAAACACCCATTCTTTATTATATTTTTTTCCGATGTTGTGTAAGGATACAAGCATAGTGATTGTTTATTTTTTTTTTTTGATAATTTTATGAAGAGCATCTATAAAAATATCTATTTCTTGTGTGGTATTATAAATAGAAAAAGAAGCACGTATAGTTCCATCAAGAGATAATCTGTGCATAAGAGGTTGTGTGCAATGATGTCCTGTTCGGACAGCAATACCTTTAGAATCTAACAAAAGCCCGATGTCTAAGGTATCGTAATTTTCTATGACAAAAGAGATGACACTGGTTTTGTGTTTTGCTTGACCAATTATTTTCAAGTAAGGGAGTGATTGTAAGAGGGTGGTAGCATAGTGTAAAAGTTCTTGTTCATATTTTTTTTTTTTTGTTTTATCTATGGATTCTATAAAATCTATAGCCGCCCCGAAAGCAATCACATCTCCAATATTAGGAGTCCCTGCTTCAAATTTGTAAGGAATGTGATTATAAGTGGTTCTTTCAAAGGTTACTTTTTGTATCATTTCTCCTCCGCCTTGGTAAGGGGGTAGTTGCTCTAATAATTTTCTTTTTCCGTATAGCACTCCAACCCCTGTGGGACCATACATTTTATGAGAGGAAAAAGCCATAAAATCTACATCTAATTCTTTCACATCTACTTCTAAATGGGCGACCGCTTGTGCGGCATCTATAAGCACCAATGTATTATTTTTATGGGCTAATTCTATAATTTTTTTTATGGGGTTAATGGTACCTAAGGCGTTAGATACCCATGTTATGGATAGAATTTTTACTTGCTCTGTTAATAGATTTTCTAATGCTTCCATTATGATTTCACCCGAATCGGTAATGGGGATAATTTTTAATACCGATTGTTTTTCTTCTCCAATAATTTGCCATGGAACTATGTTAGAATGATGTTCCATGCAGGAAATAAGTATTTCATCACCTTGCTTGAGAAATTTTTTTCCAAAAGATTGGGCTACTATGTTTATACTTTCTGTTGTGCCTTTAGTAAAAATAATTTCTTCGGGTTCTTCTGCCCCGATAAATGTTTGCACTTTTTTTCTGACTTCTTCAAAAGATTGAGTAGCCCTATCGGCAAGAGTATGCGCCCCTCTATGTATATTGGCATTGGAGGTGGTATAGTATTGTTCTAAAGCTTGTAAAACAGAAAGAGGTTTTTGGCTTGTGGCCGCATTATCAAAATAGATAAGAGGGTTATTATATATTTTTTGCTGTAAGATGGGAAAGAGTTCCCTTATAGAATCTATATTGAGTGTGGTCATTTTTGATCTTATGATATTTTTTATTTATTTAATTTCATTGGAAAGGGATTGCATGTTTTCAAATGCTTCATCTACCAAAAGAGGTCTCTCTTTAGGGCGGTAAGTAGCTAAAAAGTCACATCTTTCATTTTCTGTATTGCCATTATGACCTTTTATCCAACGGAAGGTAATATTTTGATTTTGAGCAGCTACTATATATCTTTCCCAAAGATCTTTATTTTTTTTTCCTTTAAAATTTTTACTTACCCAATTATCAAGCCATTTTTTTTCTACTGTATTTACGACATATTGAGAATCAGAGTAAATAAGGACATTCAGATTCTTTTGCTTAAGAGCTTCTAATCCTTTTATAACTGCTAAAAGTTCCATTCTGTTATTAGTAGTAAATCTATAACTTTCTGATAGTTCTTTTCTATGATGATTATATAAAAGAATAGTTCCATATCCTCCCGGACCTGGATTTCCAACAGAGGAGCCGTCTGTATATATTACTACTTCCATTCGGTATTATTTATCAAACAATAAAATTTTAAGGGCGATTGCTATAAGGAACACTGCAAAGATTTTTTTTAATGCTATTTGTGGAATGTACATAACTACTTTTGCTCCTATAAATGCCCCTATAAAAAAAAAGAAAGCGAGTATAAGTGCGGTTTTTATATCTACATAACCACGATTATAATACTGCCATGCTGCCAATATACCTACAGGCATTATAAACATAGCAAGAGCCGTTCCCTGTGCTGTTAACTGCGAATACCCAAGTATAAAAACTAAACAAGGAATGATGATAATAGCTCCGCCTATTCCTAACATTCCACTTAAAAACCCTGCTGTGATGCCTATTACTGCAATGATAATAAAACTATAACTTTGATGCATAATATTTTTTTTAGAATACACTATTTCATAAAAAGTGTAATACGAAGATATTTTTTTTAAACTCACAAAATGATATCATAAAATATATAGAAAAATAATATTTTTTCTAAAAGGTAATAAAATAATGTAATTTGAGCATATTTAAGCATAATTAAATTATTAATCACATAATAAAAAATGTAATGAAAAAATTAATAGGATTATTGTTTTTTTTGTGTCTTTCTACTTTTGTATTAGCACAGGATAATAAAAAAATACGAGAACACATACAAAAAAATGAAAAGCAGATAATAGAAGAGTATATAGAATTTTTGTCTATTCCTAATGTTTCAACGGATAGAGAAAATATACAAAAAAATGCTGATTTTATACAAAAGATGATGGAAAAAAGGAATATAAAATCACAGATACTAAAAGGTAACACACCTGATATAAACCCTGTCATCTATGGGGAAATAATAAGCCCAAATGCAAAAAGAACTATAGGGTTCTATGCTCATTACGATGGGCAACCTGTAAACCCTAAACAGTGGTTTCCAGGATTAGAACCTTTTAACCCTCTTCTCATAACAGCACCTTTAGAGAATGGGGGAACTATTATAGGACCTTATAGAAAAGGAGATGGGGTTCAGAGAGATTGGAGAATAACAGGTAGAGGGAGTGCCGATGATAAAGCCGGGGTTATGGCTATTATCAATGCTGTAGAAGTATTACAGAAAACAGCATATACTTTTTCTGCAAATATAAAATTTTTATTTGAAGGGGAAGAAGAAATAGGTTCTATCCATTTAGATGAAATTTTTACAAAAAATAAAAATATACTTCAGGCAGATTGTTGGATAATTATTGACGGACCGAGACACGTAACAGGAAAAAAAACTATCAGCTTTGGAGTGAGAGGGGATGTGAATATTTCACTTACTGTTTACGGACCAAAACGCCCCTTGCATAGTGGAAATTATGGCAACTGGGCACCAAATCCTGCACTTATGCTTACCCACCTACTGGCAGGAATGAAAGACGAAAACGGAAAAGTGCTTATACCAGGGTTTTATGACGATGTGATACCTCTCACCGAAACCGAAAAAAAGGCAATATCTTTTATTCCTTCTACGGAATCTATTCTCAAAAATGAATTAGGAATCCATACTCCAGAAGGAAATGGAGAGAAAGCATTTTCAGAACTACTGATGATTCCTACTCTTACTATTACAGGAATACAGTCCGCAAATGTAGGAAAATTAAAAGCAAATATTATTCCATCAAAAGCAGAAGCATCTTTAGACCTACGACTCGTTTTGGGAAATGATGCGGAAAAACAAGTTCAAAAAGTGCTTGACTATATAAAAAATAAAGGATACTTTGTGATAGAACGAGAACCTACTCATCAAGAAAGGTTACAATATCCAAAAATTATTACCGTAGGAAAAGAAAAAGGATATAATGCTCAAAGAACTCAAATGGACTTACCTATAGCAAAAACAATTATAAAAACCCTTCAAGCTACTACCACTGATTCTCTTGTTCTCATTCCCTCATCGGGAGGAAGTCTTCCCCTCTATATGTTCGAACAAATATTGAAAACAAAAGTTATAACTATTCCTATAGTAAATTATGATAATAACCAACATGCTGAAAACGAAAATGTATCTATTCAATACCTTATGGAAGGGATAGAATCTGTTTCTGCTCTTATGATGATACAATAGATAATG
>JASGCU010000043.1 GCA_030053935.1 Chitinophagaceae bacterium | reverse complement strand
TCACATAAAAAATAAAATAACTATTGAGTATCCGTAAGAAAACTTCTAAAAACCTTGATTAGTAAAAGGATTTAATTTATTATTAATAAAAAAAATATTTCAAACCATTTGACTAAAATTTAAAAAGTAAGAGTTTTCTTGCAGACATTAAGTACTCACAAAAATAGAATAATACGCAATTTTTAATAGAGGATTACCCGTTATACCCAAGTATATTCAAAACACTTTCAGAGCTTTGTTCTTCTCTAAACAGAGATGTAGAGATATTTCCTGTTGCGTCGGTATTAATAATAACATGCCTCATGCATGGGACTAAGCAGTGGTGAATTCCTCCTATTCCTCCGATACTATCTTGATAAGCTCCTGTATTAAAGAATCCTACGTACATTTTTTGATTATGATGGATAGCGGGAAGGTATATTTCTGCTCTATTGCCTGATTCTGAGTTATAAAAATCTGCACTATCGCAAGTAATCCCTCCTAAATTTACTTTTTTATATTCATTTTGCCAATTATTTATGGGCAGTACAATAAATTTTTGGTCTATTCCCCATATATCCGGCAAATGGGTCATAAAAGAACCATCTATCATATACCAAAGTTCCGTATCATTTTGAAGTTTTTGTTCTAGTACCGAAAAAATAGTAACGCCGCTTTCTCCCACAGTATAGGAACCAAACTCTGTAAATATATGAGGAGGGGGAACATTATGTTTATCACATATTTCTTTTATGAGTTTAATTATTTTATGGGTTATTTGAGCATAGTTAAAATAAAATTTCAGGTTGGTTTTTATAGGGAATCCTCCGCCTATGTTTATATGTTTCAATTCGGGACAAACATTCTTCATTTGGCAATAAAGCTCTATAAATTTTGCTAGTTCTGTCCAATAATATGCAGAATCACGGACTCCGGTATTGATGAAAAAATGAAGCAGAAACAGTTTCCCTTTACTGTTTTTGTTTTTCATTTTATTTTTATAATATTCTAAAATAGCGTTAGGGCGTATTCCCAAACGAGACGAGTAGAAAGAAAAATTCGGTTCTTCTGTTGTGGCAACTCTAATCCCTACTTTATACTCTCCTGTAATACGTGCCTCGTAAAAATCTAACTCGTTCATATTATCTAATACAGGAATGCAACGAGAAAAACCATCATTTATAAAATCTGATATATGCTGACTGTAAATATTTTTTTTAAACCCATTACAAATAATATAGTTCTCTTTGCTTATGAGTTTCTTTTGATATATTTTTTTGAGTATCTGCATATCAAATTCGGAAGATGTCTCCAAATGGATATTATTTTTTAATCCTTCTTCTATAATAAACGAAAAGTGTGAGGATTTGGTGCAATAACAATATAAATAGTCTGCATCGTAATGATAGTCCTTCATTGCATCGGTAAATATCCGTTTTGCAAATTGTATCCGTTCACTAATCTTTGGTAGATAACTAATTCTCAAAGGGCTTCCATATTTTTTTATCAAATCTATAAGAGGAATGGTATGATATAATAAAGTATTATTCTCTATCTTAAACTCTTCGGTCGGAAACTCTGCTATTTGATTTAATAAATTGAAGTAACTTAATCCCATATTTGTATTACTATGCTTAAAATTATTGGTGAAACTCTATTAAAATCAATGCTTATTTTTTTATTTCTCTCAAGGTATCCCTTTTGTAAAAAAATAAGCATTTTATAAAAATATATTTATAAAAAACATTGCTTACGCAGCTTTTACTTAGTATTTGCAAAAAAACTCCTAAAGCCTTCATTAGTAAAAGGATCCTATTTATTATTAATGCATGAATACATTGTTTTTTGTATAGTATGATATAAAAGAAAGGACAAAAAGAATCGTTTTGCAATGAAAACCCAAATATCTTTAGCATTTCAAAAAGCATCGTTAGCTATTAGAATTAAATGAGATGAAAATACTCCAAAAAGTAACATACATAACTTATTAACCATTAAAATGGTAAAATACATTTTTTGATGATATTTTTTGCGTAAAGTGAGTAATAAAACTCAATTTTTAGAGCCCACCCATCTTATATTAAAAACTATATCAATTTTATTATATTACAAATTATTGTAAATTATTATTTATTCCATTTCCATTATCCCATCTAAAATCTATTTCATATGTTAATGTTAGAAATTATTATAGTTTTATTTATATCTGCAATACTCTGTCCTTTTATTTTACCAAATAAAAAGGTGAGTAATCATAAAAACGATTGGTAGTGTGTATTCAATATGAGGGTTTTGTTCAGGTTCTTTTTTTGTATTTTTTTCTTTTTCTTTTCTTTTGATACCATACAAGCTCAGGAGCAATGGTACAGTTTTTTTTCTATTAACGGTACTGTTATAGATGCAAGTGATAGTATTCCCCTTAGCTATACTCACGTATATTTGATAAATAAGAGTAAATTTCAAGTAGCGGACTCCGAAGGAAAGTTTTCATTTACTTTAAAAAATGGGGATACCCTTGTGTTTTCTAATGTAGGTTATACCACTCGTTTTATTATTTTCAGAGAGTCTTTGCAAGAGGATAGTACTCCCTATAAAATAAAACTATCCAAAAATACTGTTACCTTGCAAAATGTTACTATTTATGGGAAGAATGTTTTGGAAGGTTTTTTTCAGCAAAATAGGATAAGATATAATGATTATGAAGTGAAAAGTCCTGAAGATAAAATTCTATACTATAACCCTTCTTTTGATGTATCGGGTTCTGGTTTTGCTATCGGTGGTGTTATTTCTTTGTTAGCATCTCAATTTAATAGTGAATATAAACAGCTGAAAAAATTGAATGCCATACGTCAAAAAGAAAGGTTAGTATATGAGGAAGAATATGCAAAGGAGTATCTGAAGTATTTGATACGCAAGCGGTTACATACAGATGTGGTATTGCAGAATACTTCGTTTTTGCGAGGAGAGGTACCTGCATTTTTAGAGTTTTGTTCTCCTACTACTGAGTTTTTAGAATATGCATCTGATTATGAAATTATCAGAATGCTCAAAATAAAAGAATCCCTGTATATAGACAAGGTAAAATTAGAGTCGGGGAGTTCTGATGATGCAATAACCACTATGGAATTGAGGAGGTTATTGAAAGATTAGATATTATCCCTTTCTATTAGAGTGAGTTTATCAGTAATACTTCTATCATTTGATAATCTTGGGACTTTGTTTTGTCCTCCCAATTTTCCCATTGATTTCATATAGTTTATAAATCCGTTTTTTTTTACATGGATTATAGAAAGAGGTTGTATGACTTTTCCTTGTACAAGATCAGCATAATAGGAATTGATTTGTTGAAGGTTTTCATCTATTGTTTTGGCAAATAATTTTGTATTGTGTGGTTCTTTCGCAAATTCTATATACCATTCGTGTCTTGGTAGCCCTTCAAAAGGATTGACATTAGGGGACACGGTAAATTCTATAATTTCTACTTCGGGAAAGTGTATGAGCGTTCTTTGGAGGGCTGTTTCCACTTCTTCTGCGATGACGTGTTCTCCAAAAGCGGATATAAAATGTTTTACTCTTCCTGTAACTATTATTTTATGGGGAAAAAGAGAGACAAATTTCACAATATCTCCAATATTATATCCCCAAAGTCCTGCATTACTATTGATAATAAGTGCATAATTGGTATCTAATTTGACTTGTTCTATATGTAATCGTATGGGATTTGGTTTATGGATTTCTTGGATAGGAATGAATTCAAAAAATATTCCGCTGTTCAAGAGCAGTAGTAAACCGTTTGTTTTTTGAGAATCTTGAAAAGCGAAGAATCCTTCGGAGGCGGGGAATGTTTCTATGGAATCTATTTTTTTTCCTATGGAGTTAAAAAGTTTTTGTTTATAAGGTTCAAAATTAACTCCACCGTATACGAAGAGAGAAAAATTGGGGAAGATATCTTTTATTTTTTTGGAGGTTTTATTTTCTAAGAGAGAAAAATACATTTGCACCCAAGGGGGAATTCCTGATATGAGGGTCATATTTTGTGATAGGGTTTCTTCTGTTATGGTATTTATTTTTTCTTCCCAATCTTCTATGCAGTTAGTGGAGAAAGCGGGTAATTGATTTTTGCGGAGGTATTTTGGAACGTGGTGATTCACAATTCCGGAAAGGCGTCCTACATATATGTTGTGTATTTTTTCTAAAATCGGGCTTCCCGATAAAAAGATGAGTTTTCCATTTAAAAAAGAAGTATTTTTTGTTTCGTGTATGTAGTATAAAAGTGCATTTCGTGCTGCTTTGATATGGAATGGGAGTGATTCTTTACTAATGGGAATATATTTTGTTCCGCTTGTTGTTCCCGAAGTTTTTGCAAAATAGAGAGGAGTTCCTTCCCATAGAATATCTTTCTCACCATTTTTTATTTTCTCTATATATTCTCTTAGACCTTCATAGTCACGCAATGGGACATTTTTTTTAAAATCTTCATAGTTTTTTATTTTTTGGAAGTTGTGTTCTTTTCCAAAAAATGTATTTTTTGCTTGAGAAATTATTTTTTGCAGTATTTTTTCTTGAAAATAATATGGTTTTTGCCTCCATTTTGCCTCTGTATTTACTATATACGAAGCAAACAATTTACTTATATTTGCTATGACATTCATAAAAGTGTTTTATTCTTTTTTGTTATTAAAATCAATATATTCGTTCTCTTGTAATAAAATGGATTTCTTTTTTTTTTGTTTATGTATATTATCCAATAATTCTTTTTTTTCTTCTTTTGCATCTGATAGTATTTTTTCGGCTATTGCTTGAGAATCAAAGTTGATGATGTAATTATCAGTGCTTCCCGTGATTTTTAAAAATAGATAATTTGATTTTTTTTCGGGGTCTTCTATTTTTCCAAATACTGCATCGGGGTCTTTTTTCTTATTTTGCAATATAGGTATTTGCAGATGGTAATCTATTTTTTGGTCAAAAGAGTGAGTGCCATTTATAAATATATCTTTGATATTAGAAGAAATTTTCATTTGGGGAATAGTTATAATTTTATGTTTAATAAAAATTTGATTTTCTAATTTTGCAAAGGTTATATGGGCGAGTTTTTCTTCTTTTACAAAAAGGGACAGTTTTTGCATGGGTTTAAAATCTATGAGTTCTCCATTTTTTCCTATAATTTTTATAAATGCTATGAGGGAATCGGTTTCTATTTTCCAATTATTTTCCATTGGTAGGGATAACTGAAACTCGGAATCTATTTGTCCTTTTATATGTGTATTTTGAATAAAATTTTGGTGAAAATTATCACAAGAATAAAACAAACTATCCAAATAGATATTTTTCATAGAACCTTCTAAGGTATAAGAGATGGGTGGTTGTGTATTAAAATGTATAGAATTTTTTAATATTATACTGCCACCCATAGAATTTGTTGTTTCTATATATATATGAGAATTAGGATGTTCTATATTTCCTTGGATTTTTATGTTTTTTGCATGGAAATTATGGTATGCAATATGCTGTATTTTTCCGGATAGGAGGATTTTTTGGGTTCGGTTGAGAGTATAGTTAGAGGTATCTTTGGGAGAATCATTGCTTTTGAGAGAAAGTAATGTTTCTATATCCATATAATCAGAGGAGAAATACAAAATGGTTTCTCTTTTTTTTTCAAATGGATTTCTTACTATGCCTGTTAGGTTTATATCTGTTTTTCCAATATTTCCTTGTAGTTCGTTAAATGCTATGTTTTTTTTATTAAATATTATTACTCCTCTTCCGTTTGAAACAGAAATATGAGGATCTGTGAGAGATATATCTATGTCTTTGAATTCTATTTCTCCGTTCGGGTAAAAGTTTCCATCTACTAAATTTTTAGAGAGGCATACAGAGTATCTGATATTTCCTTTTGTACATTTCATGTTTTTAAGGGGAAAGAATTCATTTATTTGTGTTGCGTGTTTCATTTGACCCTCTATTTCTAAGGAAGTATTAAAGTTTTCAAAATTATGTATTTCTATTTTTCCTGTGAATGGGGAGTTATTTAATTTTCCTGTTATTTTTTCGGATAATAGATGGGTTTTTGGAAGGGTAAAATCTGTAAAGAAATTGCTTTTTATGTATCCATCGTGTATTTTCCAAAGTGAATCGGGAGCGGAGGTGTATATTTTAGTAAAAGTAACAGTAGACTGTATTTCTTTTTTATTTTCTTGGGAAACGAAGCTCCCTTTTAAGAAAATTTCACTTTCTATTTTATAATCTTTGAGTAGATTTTGAGTATTGGTTGGGATATTTTTTATAAAATTTTTCAAGGAAGGGATATGAGATAAAAAATCTATTTGTGTTTTTTTTGTATCGTGTATAATATCGGCTTGTATGGAAGAGTAATCTGTTTCTATTGCTAATTTTTGTATAGATGCGATAGTATTTTGGATTATGAGGATTTGTTTTGCAGAAAGTTCTATGCCTTCATTTTCCCAAATATGATTTTCTCCCAAGGTATTTTTTTTTATTTTTCCTGTAAATGAAAGTGAAAGAGATATAGTATCTTGTTTCATCTGCAAAAATGTTGTTTTTCCTTTTTTTATATTCCAAGATATGTATATATTCTTTTCTAAATCTTTGTAATGGATTTGTATATTTTGGAAAAAGATAGTTCCTAAAGAAAGTGGAGGAGTATTTTTTTTGGGGGAGAATGTTTTTTTGGGAGGGGGGTGTTTAGCATAGTTATTTATGAAAATAGAACCGCTCTTTATGATTATGTTTTTTATATCGTATTGTTTTTGTAAAACACTGTACAAATTGCATTGGAAAGATACTTTTTTGAGGGTGATTATTTTTTCTTTCTCTAATTGTATTTTGATTTCTAATAATATAAAAGAAATATTGGGGAAGCTTTCAAAAAATTCTATATCTACGTTTTTTATTTGGATAGGGGTGTCTATATTTTCGTTTAGTTTTTGGATAAAAATGGGTATGAAAGTATCTTTATTTTTCACAATATAGAATACGAGTCCAAAAAAAATAAGAGATGCGGAAAAAATAACAATAATAACAAATTTTAAAGTTTTTTGCATCGTTTTTGTGTAAAAAATGGTAAAGATTATGGGATTCTTTTTACCTATCAGTGCAGTAAAACCTTTTTTGTGATGGTATAATTTTTTGTTTGTAATTCTATTATATAAATTCCTTTTTTAAGATGGTCTAATAGTACGTTATAGAGTAATTGAGGGTTATTTTTATGGATGGTTATTTTTTTAATGGATTCGCCTAACAAAGAATATATGTTTATATGTATATATCCGGTGTAGTTATTATGTATATCTATGGTAAAGTTTCCTGTGTTAGGATTCGGAAAAATAGTTACGGAGTTACTTTCAAATTCGGTTTTTGTAAGAGGATTTATTGCAAAGAGAGCTGTTAATCTGCGGTCATAGAGTATGTTAAATTTGTAATTTTGGTTTGTAGATACATTTATATTATTTTCTATCCAATGGACAAATTTATATCCGTTTTTTGGAGTAGCAGTTATAGTAACGGTATCATTATATGAATATGTTCCACTTCCTGATATGTTTCCCCCATTATTATTTTTGGTAATATTTACGGTCAATGTTTTTATATCGAAAAGTGCTGTGAGATTTCTATTGGAAGCTGCGGTGAATTGATAGATTGCAGAATCAGAAACAGGGTTTTGATTTTCCATCCATTTTATAAATTTGTGCTTAGGCGAGGTAGAAGTAACTATTAATTCTACGGGGTCACCATGTTTATATTCTCCGGTTCCTGTTATATTTGTGATATTTGGCATATTGGAGTTAGCTGTTATGGTATAGGTGCTTATAGTAAAATGTGCTACCAAATTTCTATGAGATGATATGATAAAAGAGTAGGTATTGTATGGAGAAATTTTTTCTCCGTTTTCTGTCCAGTGTAAAAAAGTATATCCTGGGACAGGTGTTGCAGTAATAGCTACGGCTCTCCCGTATGGGTATTTTTTTTCTCCTACAATAGTTCCTGTCTCTAAGGGATTGGTAGATACTTCAACAAGATAGAGGTTGGTACTGAACTTGGCTATGAGATTTCTGTCTGTATTTACTATAAAGCTATACAAACTATCTATGGAAACAGTTTTTTCATTTTCTGTCCATTCGGAGAATGTGTATCCTGTGTTTGGTATAAATGTAATGGTAATAGGGGAACCGTGTTTAAATTCTCCTGTTCCTTGTATTGATGCTGCTTCTAATGGGGAAGGTGTTGCGGTTATAATACGTGGGTTTTGAGTAAAATTTGCTATGAGATTTCTATTAGACCGGGTTGTAAAGGAAAAAACAGGTGTAGAGGTAACGATTTCACCATTTTCTGTCCAGTTTACAAAAGAATATCCGGTTGATGGGACTGCAGTTAGAGATGCTGTTTGTCCTTTGTAGTAAAGGCCGGTTCCTGTTATATTTCCTGAATTTGGGATATTCGTTGATGCTTCAATGAAATAAGAGTTAGTAATAAAATTTGCGACTAAGGTTTTATCGGTGTTCACGGTAAAGGAGTAGAGTGGTGATGAAGAAACTTGTATTCCGTTTTCTGTCCAATTACTAAAGTTATATCTTGAGCTGGGGGTTGCGTTTAGGTGTATTAATTGTCCATGTGAGAAAGTTCCTGTACCGGTTATATTTCCACCTTCTGCTATGTTAGCGGTAGCTCTTACTTGATATGTTTTCAAGGCAAATCGAGCAATTAAACTACTATTTGTGGTGACAATAAATGAAAAACTTCTCTGATAAGAGATAGGAGCTCCGTTTCTGGTCCAGTTTTGAAGTATGTATATTTTATCATCATAAATATATTCATGTGTTGTTCCTGCTAATGTAAAATTTACAGTGTCTCCATAATAATATGTGTTTTTATTTATTCCTACTATAGTTGCTATATTTTGTGGGTTTGTAGATGCGACTATAGAATATGGGATTCTGTTAAAATTTGCGGTGAGGTTTCTATTTTCTGTAGCACCGTTTATGATGTATGTGGGGTTAGAAGAAACTATTCCTATACCAGGCTCTGTCCAGTTTACAAAAGTATATCCCGGGGATGCCGATGCATTAATGCTTACAGGTTCTAAATATTCGTAGTTTGTGGTACCGTATCTACTGGAATTGGTTATAATACCTGCATTACTACTTGGGTTTAGAGAGGTAGTTATAGTATAGATATTTACAGAAAAATGTGCTATTATATTACGAGAAGATGTTGCTGAAAACGAAAGAGTTCCTGTGTGAGAAAGAGTTACCCCATTTTCGCTCCAATGACTAAAAGAATATCCTATTCCAGGAGTAGCTGTAAGAATGACATTTTGTGCGTGGACAAAAGTTCCACTTCCATCTATTGATCCAGAGTTTTCTGGTTCAGTTTTGGTAATAATAGGATAATTACTTATTGAAAATAATCCTCTCAGTGTTTTAATGGTATCAGAAGAAAAAGATACAGTATCTATTCTTAAAAGGTAATCTGAATCAAAGGACAGGGCAATATTTTCATTTTGCCATCTTTGAAAGGAATACCCAACAGATGCAACTGCACGTATAAGGGCGGTTTGTCCATAATTATATAATTGAGATGTATCTAATGAATGAATAGATCCTAATAATCTTGTACCTACTTTACCAATAGATGTATCAGCAGTAGTGACACGGAGAGTATATCTACGAGGTATAAAATTTGCTATAAAAGTTCTATTACTATCGGCGGGAAAAGAATACGTCGTATTTATAGATATTTCTCTTCCATTTTCAGTCCAATTTTGAAAAGTATACCCTATTATTGGAGTAATACTCAGGGTTACTATGTCTCCTATTCTATAAACTCTTCCTCCGTTCACATAATTCTGAGCATCAGATGGGTTTGCAAGAGCTATTATGGTATACTGGGGAATAGAAACACATATTCTAAAATATCCTCTTTCTCCTGTATATGACCATAATCGAACAAAAAGAGTATCCGATGATCTTTGATTTTTTACAGTTAATTTTGGCATTCTACCATTGGCATCAAAAAAACATTGTGAAGATAAAGATTCAAGACGAGATCCCAAATATACAGACATTCCCGCATTCCTTATAGATGAGTTTGCCCCATCTGAATAAGTAGTAATATCCACTGCTCCTGATGAAGGTACTATTACCTGAAACCAAACATCCCCTGCATTATTGCTAATAGAACCTCCACAAAATGGGAATGGTTGAGGAGAATTTGTCCGTCCTACATTATGACTTCGGACTCCTCCGGATGATGTGCAAACAGTAGGTGATACTGAGAGCATCTTTGCATTTGATGGTTCATCGTTATTTTCGGGAGATGTTACGGTAATATTTTTATAAAAAGTATTATCTGCTATGTTTTTTTCAGGAAGAGAAAAATTTATAACTACTTTTATTCTGTGATTTCCTTCGCTTATTCTTCCTAATATTATATCTTCTGTTCCCCAAGTGCCATTGATAGGTACGGAATTATTATTAGATAATGTTCCTAAAAAGACTTCATTATTATCTTCTACTATATCATAGATAGAAACACTAAATCCATTTGCTATAGCAGTATCTCCATTATTAATACAAGAAATATCTAAATATAAAATATCTTCTGTGGTAAAAGTATTGACATCTGTATTGTCTCCATAATTTTGAGAAATAACTACTGATGTATCCCATTCCGCAGGTTTATAAAAAGCTATATTAGGATATAAAACTATGGGAGGAGGCGGCGGAGCAGGAGGAACAGTTACATCAAAAATTATGTTAGTCCCAGATCTACGAATATTATATACGTTAATATTTGTATTTTGGTTTGTATATGTTCTAGAATTAGGAGTAGTATTATCATTAAAAGAAGTACGGCTTCCATTAGGAAAGAGCTGACCACTACTACCGAAGTAACTATTAGTCAAATAATCCAAAGCATTGGAAATACCAAGACTGGAAGGGACAGGGGCATCTAGTTCATTACCTCCTGTGGCTTCTTCTAAATCAACGAGTTTATTATTTTTATTGGAGTTTCCTTTGTTTACTTGATAGCTATTAATATGATATATTGCTAAACCACTCCCTGGTAATGAAGTATTTATATCACTACTTCCTGGTAATGAAGCATACCAAGGACCAGATGCTGTTTGTTGTTTATTTTCTAATAAAAAATACTCATTTATGTTCTGAGTATTGATTCGGTAACATGCTGTAGAATCAGAAGAAGAGGGAGCTAATACTAATCCCGTAGCAGATTCTGTAATAACCTGTGGGTTAAACCATCCAAATGCTTCTTTACAGTATGCAGAATAGGATTCTCCGTGACCCATAATACACCATGCCCCTAATCCTATGGATGACCGAGTCACATCATACAGATCTCGCACTCCCATAAGATGACCAAATTCATGACCAAGAATTTTCTTAATAACCAATTGGTCCGTTACTATCGGAATACCTAACAAGGAATTCACAAGTTGATTAGTTGTTCCCCATTTTTCTGGTTGTATAGAGTAGCTTTCTATGAGTATACCATCTCTATTTTCGGATAAAGCATTAGTTCCCGCATGAGGATATGCATAGTTATTATAATCATCTAATGCATTTACAGCGGAATATCCTGAATGTATTATAATAAGAGCATCTAAATACCCATCTTTATTACTATCATACTGAGAAAAATTAACATCTGCGTCTGCTTGAGCTATCGCTGCTGTTACCATTGGAATAACAGCAGTATTCCCTAATGAATATCCGTATGTAGCATAGTTATTAGGAGTAGTATACCATCCGAATACATCAAATGTTGGGTTTAGTTTTCCGTAAGAACTGCTTCTCAGAAATTCTTTGAAACTTCCACTACCATTATTTAAATGATCCGATAATTGTGCTTTAGTATAAGTATTTGATAGATCTGGATATTTAATAAGTAACACAGGAATTCTGATATTTCCTTTTGTAGGAGTGAATTTAACATATTTACTAAAAGTAGCATTTCTGTGTATATGTTCTATTTCCGAATCTGATAAGATATTTCTTATATGTTTAGGAATAGTTATTAAAAATCGGTTTTCTTTGTTGGTTCTTTCATTTATATTACGTGCTTTAAATCCCGATAAATAAAGTTTCCCTGTGCTATTTAAACGGGCATATTGAAAAAAACCTAAACTGTCTTTCAAAAGAGTATACCCATCTTCTGTTTCTTTATAAATAATATTATCATGTTCTCCTCCAAATACATTCACTATGGATATTCTTGTACCATCTGGTATGGTTTCTGGTATAGGAAATGAAGGAAAAAATGGAAAACGGCAGATGTGTTGGGCTTGTGATATATAAATAATTGCAATTAAAGAAATTAAAAACGAATATATTGTTTTCATATACGATAAGATTGTTTTTTTATGATGGAAAAATAATAGGAATAATAAATAATAGTTGTATTCATTCCAAAGTTGTTATTAAATATACATAATTTTTTATTATATCACAATTTATAACACAAATTCTTATTTTATTGAGTAACATAAAAGCATATTTTTACAATATTGTTCTTTAAAAAGTACTTATTACGTATTGTTAAGCAACCATAGCAAGTTTATTATGTAAGTGCAAAATTAATAATTTTAAATATTTCACTACCATATGATGTTGTGCTTTTGAATAGCATTTACCTTTTTTTAAATCTTGCTAGGTAGTGTCTTATTCTCTCATTACCTATTCTGTAAAAATTTCTGCTTTTTGATTCCTTATATTTTCCTCATGGGATTAATTCCGAATGAATTTTCCAATAATCTATGTTGTCAAAAACTATTGATGCCCGTTGTTTTGATACCGTCTCATAATTTTTCATAAGTATTTGTAGATAGTTCTCCACAAACAAAATTGACGAATCTTTTATCAAATATACCTTTCAATATACATAAATAACACTATAGGTTTCTTATTTACGTTTTTTTGCACTTCTTTGAATCAATGATCAAAAATACCATTGTCTGTTTAAAAATTTAGCGTCTTTACAAGTATTTGATTTTTTAATTTTTGGACAATTCATGTTTCTTATAGTTTTTATTTGTCAATACAACTATTTAGCAAGGGTAAAAAATGATATTCAAATGGGTATTGTTATACGTCGCATATTTGTATTGCTTGTCGGAGAGATTGGAAAGGTTCCTCTTTGGAAGGGATAAACTCCTGCCCTACAAATCCTTTATAACCTGTTTTTACGATTGCATGCATTATTGCGGGATAGAAAAGTTCTTGTGTTTCATCAATTTCTCTTCTGCCGGGGACACCTCCTGTGTGATAATGTCCAAAGTATTTTCCATATTTTTGGATAGTAGCAATAATATCGCCTTCCATTATCTGCATGTGGTAGATATCGTAGAGAAGTTTGAAATAAGAAGAACCTAATTTTTCCACCAAAGCGATAGACCATTTCGTGTTATCGGCTTGATAATCGGGATGGTCTCTTTTACTATTAAATACTTCCATACAAATAGTTACATCGTATTTTTGTGCTATTTTAAGAATGGGTTCTATTCCTTTGGCACAGTTTTCTAATCCTGTTACATCATCTATACCATTTCTATTGCCTGAGAAGCATATCATACTTTTAAATCCTTGTTCTGCTGCTTTCGGTATAGTATTTGAAAATTCTTGGAAGTATTGAGAATGGAGTTTTGGATCATTGAACCCTACTGTTATAGGGAGTTTAGAGCCGTATACCATAGCACAGGTAAGTCCGTATTTTTTTACCACATTCCACTCTTCTTCATACAATAATTCTACGGATTTAATACCTATAGATTGTGCGGCTTCACATACTTGTTCTAAGGTGTTTTGAGAGTAAGGCCACCTGCAAACAGAATGGTTTATATTTCCTTTGAGTGCTGTTTTTTTAGCATTTTTTGCATCTAATGTATTTATAATACTGGGTATGCTTGCTAATCCTATGGTTGTCAATCCTACTTTTTTGATAGCTTCTTTTCTGTTCATTATATTTATTGAGATATATTTTTTAATATGAGAGGTATATTTTATAAAAGTGGATACTTCAGGTACAAGTACCAAAGTATCCACTTTACAAAAAATCCGCAGTTAGTTGTTTAGATATATGAGTAAGATTTTTTATGTAATTATATCGAATCGGTCGGCGTTCATTACTTTTGCCCAAGTTTTTACAAAGTCGGTTACAAATTTTTCTTTGTTATCGTCTTGTGCATATAATTCGGAATAAGCCCTTAGTATAGAATTAGAACCAAAAACGAGATCTACCCTTGTTGCTGTCCATTTAGTTTTTCCTGTTTTTCGGTCTACTATATGGTAGAGATTATCTGAAACGGGTTTCCATGAGTAGTTCATGTCGGTAAGGTTTACAAAAAAATCGTTGGTGAGAGTCCCTTCACGTTCCGTAAATACCCCGTGTTTTGTTCCAGCATAATTAGTTCCCAAAACCCTCATTCCACCAATTAAAACTGTCATTTCAGGGGCTGTAAGTCCCATGAGTTGAGTTCTATCTAATAGCATTTCTTCGGGTTTTACGATATATTCTTTTTTCTGCCAATTTCTGTATCCGTCGTGTAATGGTTCTAGTGGTGCGAAAGAATCTGTGTCTGTCATTTCGACTGTTGCATCGCCTCTTCCTGCTGTAAAAGGAACTTTTATATTGAAACCGGCTTTTTTTGCGGCTTTTTCTATTGCTGCATTTCCTCCGAGAATTATTAGATCGGCAATACTTATTTTTTTGCTGAGTCCTAGCTGAAATTTATTGAGTGCATTCAAAACTTTTTCAAGGCGTTTTGGTTCATTTCCTTCCCAATTTTTTTGAGGGTCGAGGCGTATTCTTGCACCATTTGCTCCCCCTCTGTAATCGGAGGATCTGAAAGTTCTTGCACTATCCCAAGCAGTATTAATGAGTTCGGATTCGGTTAATCCACAGTTTAGAAGTTTTGTTTTTAGTTCTTCTATTTCTGATTCAGATAGTGTGTAATGGACTGCGGGTATGGGGTCTTGCCAGATGAGGTCTTCTTTTGGAACGTCTGCACCGAGGTAACGGCTTTTTGGTCCCAAATCACGGTGTGTCAGTTTAAACCATGCTTTAGCAAACACTTGTGCAAAATATTCTGGATTTTTATAGAATTTTTCTGATATTTTTCGGTATTCGGGGTCCATTTTCAGAGCCATGTCTGCATCAGTCATCATTGGATTTCGGCGAACTCCTTTGATATGAGCATCAAAAGGTTTATCTTCTTCTTTTATATTAATGGGTTCCCATTGCCATGCTCCTGCGGGGCTTTTTTTATTTTCCCATTCGTGGGTGAGTAATAAATAAAAATAGGTATTGTTCCATTTGTGGGGGAAAGTTGTCCATGCTCCTTCTAGTCCGCTGGTTACAGTATGTTCTGCATTTCCTTTTCCTTTTGGATTCATCCAACCTAAGCCTTGTTGTTCTAAATCAGCTGCTTCGGGGTTTGGTCCTAAAAGAGAAGCATCACCATTTCCATGAGTTTTTCCAACAGTATGTCCTCCTGCTGTTAATGCAACAGTTTCTTCATCGTTCATAGCCATTCGTTTGAATGTGATTCGCATTGCTTGTGCTGTTTTGAGAGGGTTTGGTTTGCTGTCAACTCCTTCGGGGTTTACGTAAATCAATCCCATTTGTACTGCTGCTAAAGGATTTTCAAGAGTTGTTTCATCTGATGTATCTGAATAACGATTTTTTCCTAACCAATTTTTTTCATTACCCCAGTAAATGTCTTTTTCAGGATGCCAAATATCTTCTCGTCCTCCTGCAAATCCAAATGTTTTAAATCCCATAGATTCGTAAGCCATGTTTCCTGCAAGTATTATTAAATCAGCCCATGATAATTTGTTGCCGTATTTTTTTTTGATGTGCCACAAAAGTCGGCGGGCTTTGTCTAAATTTGCATTATCGGGCCAGCTATTCAATGGTGCAAATCGTTGATTACCTGTATTTGCTCCTCCACGTCCATCGGCAATTCTATATGTTCCTGCAGCGTGCCAAGCCATACGTATCATTAATCCTCCGTAGTTTCCCCAATCAGCAGGCCACCAGTCTTGGCTTTCTGTCATGAGTTTTTTGAGGTCGTTTTTTACTGCTTCTAAATCAAGTTTTTGAAACTCTTTGCGATAGTTAAAACTTTGTCCTAAGGGGTTCGTTTTGGTATCGTGTTGGTGTAAAATGTCCAAATGGAGTGAATCTGGCCACCAACTCATAACAGAATTTTTTGATTCTGTGTTTGCTCCGTGCATGACAGGGCATTTTCCTTTTTCTTTATTTTCCATAGTTGTTATATTTGTTAATTATGATATTTGTTTAGGTTGGGTTCTAAAAATTGTTTTGTTTTGAAATTGTAAAAAATAATAGAACCCTTCTATTTTTTAAATTTATTTTCTAAACACAATTTATATATTTTTGAAAATTTAGCAAATATTTTTATTTTTTTTATATTTTCATTTGAGTGTGCTCATAAAAATAAGTGTTTAGCACTTATAATTTTGTACTATTTGGCTATCAGTAGTTTTAAAATCCAGTATTTCTGTAAAAGAGGGTTTTCTAAGTGGTTTTTTTTTATTTTGTTATTTGTTATTTGTTTTTTTATGGTGAAAAACGGGGTTCTTTTTTTTTTTATGAAAAGCACCTTGGAAGTTTGGATTTTCTTTTTTCATCTGTGTATCTATTTTTCTATTCATGTCTTGCCTTTCTTCTTTGGGAGTAGGGGTTACTTCTACTTCTTGTGGGATGGAAAATATCTGTATTTTTTTTTTGAGTATATGTTCAATTTTTTTTATATGGTGTTCTTCTTCGGGGGATACAAAGGTCCATGCTGTTCCTTGTTGGTTTACTCTCCCTGTTCTGCCTATGCGATGGATATAATCTTCATAGATGAGAGGTACATCAAAATTAATAACATACATAACTTCAGGAATATCTATTCCTCGAGCGGTTATGTCTGTGGTTACTAGTATCTGTGTTTCATTTTTTCTAAAGGAATTGAGAGCGTTTATACGAGTGTTTTGGTCTTTGTTTCCGTGTATTACTAGAGCAGATTTTGTGATTTTTCTTTGTAAAAACTTACATACTTCAGTAGCTCTTTGTTTTGTTTTTGTGAATAGGATGACTCTTTCATTTTCTTTTACTTTATGGATGAGTATCCATTCCAGCATGTGGATTTTTGTTTTTAGGTTTGGTATAAAAGTGATATTTTGTTGGATGGAGAGAGGGGTTATATTGTCTTGGGATAGGTCTATTTTTTCGGGGAATTCTAAAAATTCTTCTGATAGTTGGATTACTTTTTGGGGTATGGTAGCAGAAAAGAGGAGGTTTTGTCTTTTTTTAGATGGGATTATTTCTAATATATTTCTGATTTGGTGTATAAATCCCATATCCATTATTTTATCGGCTTCGTCTAGTACGAGGGTTTTTATGAATTTAGTAGAAAATACTTGTAGATGGTATATTTCTAAAAATCTTGCGGGGGTAGAAACGATAATATCTATTCCTTTTTCACATTTTGCTGCATCTTTTTTTGGGTTTTTTCCGCCGAAGAAAGAAGTTATTCTTATGTTGGTATATTTAGCGAGTAGTATGCAGTGCTGTTCTATTTGCATTACTAATTCTCGGGTAGGTGCTATAATAAGTGCTATGGGGGAGCGTTCTTGTGCAAATTTTATTTTATAGAGTATGGGTAATAAGTAGGCGGCTGTTTTTCCTGTTCCTGTTTGAGCTATAGCGAGTATATTTCTTCCAGCATTTATGAGAGGAATGGCTTTCATCTGAATGGGAGTAGGTGTTGTAAATCCTAGATCTTGTATGGCATTTAAGAGTTGTCTATTGAGTGGTAGTGTTTCAAACATTATTTTGGGATGATTTATATATTGAGAGGTCTATTTTCGGTAGCAGATAGACATGCTTCTTTTATTGCTTCTGTATAAGTGGGGTGTGCATGTGATATACGGGCAATGTCTTCTGCGGATGCTTTGTATTCCATAGCTACAACTCCTTCTGCTATCATATCGGCGGCTCTTGCTCCTATGATATGCATTCCTAGTATTTCATCACTTTGTTTATGCGCCAGTATTTTTACTAATCCTTCTTCATCGTTACTTGCTTTTGCTCTTCCTAATGCTTTGTATGGGAAAGATCCTATTTTATAGGGTGTAGAGTGTTCTTTGAGTTGTTCTTCAGTATATCCTACAGATGCTACTTCTGGCCATGTATAGACCACGTTGGGTATAAGATTATAGTTTATGTGTGGTTTTTGCCCTGCAATAATTTCTGCGACAAAGACCCCTTCTTCTTCTGCTTTGTGTGCGAGCATAGGACCTTTAGTAACATCTCCAATAGCGTATATTCCTTTCACTTTTGTTTCCAGATTGGTATCTGTTTCTATTTTTCCTTGTTTATCGGGGATAATACCGATATTTTCTAAGCCGAGATTCTCTGTATAGGGTTTTCTGCCTATGGAGACTAAGCAATATTCTGATTCTATGGTAGTTGTTTCGTTATTATGATTTTGAGCTTGTATGGTTATTTTTTTATTTGTATTTTGAACAGAAGTTACTTTATGTTGCAGATAGAATTGGAAACCAATGTTTTTTAAGGATTTTTGAAGTTCTTTTCCCATAGTTCTGTCCATAGTAGGGATAATAGAGTCCAAATATTCTATGACTGTTATATTTGTTCCTAATCTTGCAAAGACAGATCCTAGTTCCATCCCTATTACTCCTCCTCCTATTATAGCCATATTTTTAGGGATTTTTGTTAATTGCAGAGCTTCTGTGCTGGTAATTATTTTTTGTTTATCTATTTGAATAAATGGTAATGATGCGGGTTTAGAACCGGTTGCTATAATAATTTTTTCTCCATTGAGAATAGTTTCTTTTTTATTTTTGTCTTTTATTTGGATTCTATTCGCATCTAAAAAAGATCCCATTCCGTTATAAACATCTATTTTATTTTTTTTCATAAGAAAAGAAATTCCATCACATGTTTGCTTTACTACTTGGTTTTTTCGGGTTATCATTTGGGATAAGTCGGAGGATATACCGGAAATATTTATTCCATGTTCTTTAAATGAATGGGTAGCATTGTAAAAATGTTCTGATGAATCTAATAATGCCTTAGAAGGAATACATCCTACGTTGAGACATGTTCCTCCTAATGTTTCGTATTTTTCGATGATTGCTGTTTTTAGGTTTAATTGGGCACATCTTATAGCTGCTATATAACCACCTGGTCCGGAACCTATCACTATTACGTTGTATTGCATATTTTTTTATATTTTGAGGTAAAAGTTTAATAAAATGTTATTTTTGTGTAATCTAATGAATATATTATTTTTTTATGAATGTATGTTATTTTTTGGATTATTTTGTTAGAATATTGTAACTATTGGGTACACTCTAAAAAATTTCTTTTACCCCAATTATTGATTGGATTTCAAAAGTATTGATAATTTAATAGTTACAGAATTACAAGTATATCAAGAGTAACTTTTGGGAGATGGTTCATTTTTAGATTTTTATTCTTTCAAAAAACCATATTCATACACCTTTGGTTCTATTT
>JASGCU010000042.1:13078-19681 GCA_030053935.1 Chitinophagaceae bacterium | reverse complement strand
CGATATAAGTTATGAGTTGTGAAGTATATGATTCAAATAATATATATAAAATAAAGGGTAACTATGTATCTACAACTACCTTTGTGTCTTTTGTGTAACAATAAAAATAAAAGATATACCGCAAAGTTCCACAAAGAATTATGAATTTGTAAAGAATTTTTTACAAAAACATATATTACACAAATAAAAAATATATTGAAATAACATCATTTTGAACCCCATAAAAACATGATTTATTCAACAATTCAAAAACAATGGATTTAAAAATTTTTTTGTGTGTATTTTTTTTCTTTTTAGGGTATAGGGCATATTCCCAAAATAGATGCGTAAGTGTAGAGGTAGAAAAGGCATTCTATAAGAATTTGTATGATCAAAAGAGAAATGCTTTTGAAACATTTATTTCTCATAAAAAAAAAGAAAAAGAACAGCAGTTGAGACAAAATAGGGTGTCGGAGGAAGCACTTCCCGTCTATACTATTCCTGTGGTGGTACATATTATTCATAACGGGGAAGAGTATGGAACGGGTAGTAATATTCCCGACTCACAGGTATTTGCACAAATAGATATACTCAATAAAGATTACAGAAGAAAAAATCAAGATACCATTCAAACCCAGCAAGTATTTAAAAATGTAGTAGGGGATACCTATATAGAGTTTGTATTAGCAAGGCAAGATGCCAATGGAAACGCTACTAATGGCATTGTGCGAGTGAAAGGAAATAAAACAACGTACAATATAGGGAATGGTGCTTTAGAACTGAGTAAGTTGAGTGTATGGGATCCACAATCATATCTGAATATATGGGTTTGTAATGCAGGTGCAAGTTCTTTAGGGTATGCACAATTTCCCGTAAGTTATCTTCCAGGTTTGAAAGATGAGAATACTGTCTCCGATAGCACCGATGGAGTAGTCATAAATTATAGAGCATTTGGTTTAGATTATTATCCCATTCCTAATTGGAATTATGCAAAGGGCAGAACTGCTACTCATGAGATCGGGCATTATTTAGGATTGAATCATATATGGGGAGATGCTTCTTCTTGTGATGGGACAGATTATTGTGATGATACCCCTCCGCAAGCTGGTTTTACAACGGGTTGTTCAAAGAGAATAACCTGTGGGGGACAGAACATGATAGAGAACTTTTTAGATTATACATACGACCAATGTATGAATTCTTTTACCAAATGCCAAAGAACTCGAATGCGAATTGTCTTAGAAAACAGCCCACGAAGAGTATCATTACGCACTTCTAAAGGCCTTCATTATCCTAATGCCATCATACACGATATAGAAATAAGTGCAGAAAATATACCTTTTGTTTTAGATACCCTAAACAATATACATATAACTATTCAAAATAATGGAAACAGGGATATACAAGGATTCCATCTCTCAAAAAATTATAATGGAGTAATAGAAACTATTTTCTATCCCGATACTCTCAACCCAAAGATGAAACTCCAAAAACAAATACCCATTTCTCATACAGTAAGAGGAAAAAATACTATAACTTTTACAGCAAGTATTACTCCATCGCAGATACAATTATTCAATGATACTGTGCAAAGAGTATTTTATTTCTTTAATCCCGATACTCTCTCTCTCCCTCTTATAGAGCGGTTTTTAAAAAAAGAACAGGGTATTTTTACTGCTTTTGGCAGTGCAAAAGGAGGACATACGTGGCAGGCAGTTTCTGATACCACCAATACAGTCAATACTATAATGAAAGCACCTTTATTTACTCATAAAAGGTTTATACGTGATGAATATTGGCTTGTGAGCGATCGCTTGAGTATGGAAGGTCTTACAGAAGCATCTTTTTTTTTTGATGTAGCATTCTCTTCATCTGCTCATGTTCTGCAGGTCTATGCTTCTGATGATGGAGGAAAAAGTTGGATTATTGTACCATACCAAAATACAAATAAAAATATATTTGCAGTATCCGTAGAATATTACCCTCAAAAGAATGATTGGGAAAACAAATATATAAATCTTTCCCACTATGCAGGCAAGAATCCCATACAAATTGCATTTGTAGCGGTTAATAACGGAACTAATAATCTTTTTTTGGATAATATAGAGTTTTTTATATCTGCTGATTCTCTTATTGTTCGACCAAAACAAGCATATATCATATATCCCAATCCCGCTTCTGCAGAAATGTCTATTGCTTTTTCAGTAGAAAAAAAACAAAATATATCTATAAATATACTTACTATACGAGGAGAATCGGTTTTTAATACCATGTTCTCAAATGTTCTGAATCAAACCTTTTCATTTTCTACACATACAATGCCCCGTGGAATATACATTATGAAAATACAAGCAGAAACTTTTACTTCTTTCAAAAAAATTATTTTACACTAAACAAAAACAATGGATAACTCACAAAAAAAAAAAACATTTCTTTCTCAAGTAAGTATTAGCAATAAAAAAGCAAGATTTGAATACGAATTCTTGGATACTCTCATCTGCGGGATTGTCTTACAAGGTTCTGAAATTAAATCTATACGAGAAGGAAAAATCAGTATTCAAGAAAGTTATTGTTATTTTTCCAATACAGAACTTTTTATCAAAGGAATGAATATAACTCCCTATTCAAAAGCGACTTATTTTAATCACGAACCAACAAGGGAGAGAAAACTTTTATTAAAAAAAAGAGAAATTGTAAAATGGGAGAAAAAAACAGAAGAAAAAGGACTTACCATAGTACCTGTAAAAATTTTCATAAATCAAAAAGGGTACGCAAAATTAGAAATAGCCCTCGCTAAGGGTAAAAAATTATATGATAAACGAGAAGTCATAAAAGAAAGAGACCTTAAAAAAGAACTAAACAGAAAGTATATCTAAATAAAGTATATCTCAATAAAAAAGCAAATGAAAATCATTACAAATATATATATTTTTCTAATACAGACCTCAGTAATAGCCCAACCCCTCAGCGCATTTAATATGAGCTTTCAATATAATCCCGATTCCCCTATACAGTTCAAATACCGATGCTTTCAAAAAGATACTTCCCTGCAAATATTTTTTCAAATCACCCTTCCAAAAAATGAATCCATAACAGATTATAGGGTTTCTACTTTTTTTAAAGAAAGCTATGAGAATACGGATATTATAGAAACCAAACCATTTATTTTTGATAGCACACAGACACGTATTGTATACCCTTCCATTCAAAGTGTGTATGTTTGCAATTCCCATGTTCTCAATTCAATCCTTATATTTCAAATTGATAACATACAGAACGGGAAATCTTATTTTTTTGATATACCGCTTTTAAAAAATAATAGTTATAATCCTTTTTTTATCAATATACTTTCTTCTAAAAAAATACCTCTCTATTCTCATTTCATCAGTACAAAAGATACACTCAGCATAGATTCTGACAAAAAAATAATTGCATATTACTCTCAAAAAGAATTCCCTCAAAGCATGCCCGCAGGAGAAGTTTTTGCAGACACTACTACCACTCCTACATATTTTGACTCTTCTTTTGCAATCGCATCTCTCGTTCCTTTTACTTTCAAAAAACAAGGACTTTATATTCTACAAGAAGAAAATAATCCTTCTACTGCCACTGCCATACGAGCAGAAACTTTTTATTACCCACGCTACGTCCGAATAGAAGAAATAGTAAAACCTATGATATATATACTCACCGATGAAGAATATAAAAAAATACTTACTTACAAAAAAAAAAATTTAGATAATGTTCTTTTGAGCATCACCAACTCTGTAGAGAAATCAAAAGACCTCATGCAAAAGTATTTTCGTAAAATTACCTCTGCTAATGCTCTCTTCACTTCTTATAAAGAAGGTTGGAAAACGGATAGAGGATGTATCTACACTCTATTTGGAAAGCCCGATGTGGTAGAAAAATTTTCACAATCAGAAATATGGACATATATAAGAAAAGAAAAAGAAGGAAATCTCAAGTTCTCCTTTCAAAAAAAAACAATACTCTCTTCCCAAGAATATATACTAGAAAGACATGAAACATACCAATTAGATTGGTATAATGTTATTGAAAAATTTAGACTACAGCAAGATAAATAAAAAAGAATTATAAATTACGAATAGTGTTATTATTATCCCGAAGGAATGAAATTATTATAAAAATATACAAACAATGAAATCATTAAAAAATAGAATTTTTTCCATTATTTTTATTATCGCCCTCTTTACGGTATGGTATATGAGAGATATAAAACAACAATCCACGAAAGAAGTATTTCTCAGCGGAAAAACAATGGGAGTGCTTACCTATAATATTAAATACAGAGATAAGGGCATCAACAATAAAATTATCCAAAAAAACATTGATTCTCTTTTAGACAAAATGAACAATGCTCTCTCCCTCTATGTTCCCAATTCTGAAATATCTCGCTTTAATACGACAGATACATTTTTTTATGAAACAGAACATATGAAAACAATAGTAAAAGAAAGTAAAAAAATATATCAGTTCTCGGAGGGTGCTTTTGACCCGACCATAGGTATATTAGTGAATGCATGGGGATTCGGTCCTGTAAAAAAAAACATACAAGATACTAATACCGTCAGTACTTTGCTTCCCCTTGTCGGCTTTGATAAAATATCTCTCTTTGAAACATTTGCTATCAAACAGAAAGGAATGTCTTTAGATTTCAATGCCATAGCTGGTGGATACGCTGTAGATATTGTGGCTGACTACTTGATGGGAAAAGGAATACGAAATTTTATGGTAGAAATAAGCGGTGAGGTTGTTTGCCAAGGAAAAAATAAAGAAAATCAAGAATGGATAATGGGCATAGAGAACCCAATAGATTCTTTAGACGATGCAATAATTGCAACTGTTTCTGTCAAAAATACTGCTTTGGCAACATCAGGCAATTATAAAAATTATTACATTCACAATGGAAAAAAATACTCACATACTATTAGCCCTTTTACAGGAAAACCCGAGTTAAATACGCTCCTCAGTACTACTATTTTTGCACCTCGTTGTACAGATGCCGATGCTATTGCCACTGCCTGTATGGTTTTGGGCATTCAAAAATCTATCGCTCTTCTAAAAAAAAACAGTACCTTAGATGCAATACTCATATTCTCTGATAAAACAGGAAAAATAAAAACATATCTTACAAAAAATATAGAAAAACACATACATTTTCTCAAATTTCCAAAAATAGATTCTTCTTTTACAGATTTTTAACAGATGGAAAAACGGATACTCATCGTAGATAATATGCATCCACGCATTATAGAAATACTTCAAAAAGCAAAACTCACCGTAGATTACAAGCCCGATTGGGATGCGAAAACTATTTTAGAACAAATCCATCAATACTTTGCCATAATACTCCGTTCTAAAATAGCAATAGATGATACCTTTCTTTCCCAAGCCACTGCATTAAAACTTATTGCCCGCGCAGGATCAGGAATGGATTTGATAGATACAGACCTCGCAAAAAAAAAAAATATCCATCTCTGTAATGCTCCCGAAGGAAACAGAGATGCGGTAGCAGAGCATACCCTCGCTCTCATACTCGCTCTCCTAAACAAAATCATAAACTCCACCATAGAAATACGAAATGGAATATGGAAAAGAGAAGAAAACAGAGGCACAGAAATCAAAGGAAAAACAATTGCTATCATAGGATGTGGATTTATGGGAACTGCCCTTGCCAAAAGATTAAAAAACTTCCAATGCAATATCATCTCTTATGATAAATATAAAGATACACTCCCACATTCATTCATAAAAAAAGTTTCCCTCCCCTATATATTTGAACATGCAGATATTGTCTCCCTCCATATACCTCTTACCCACGAAACAAAGTTCTTTGTAGATACGCATTTTTTTAACTCTTTTCAAAAAAAAATATTCTTTGTAAATACATCTAGAGGCGAAATAGTAGTAGAAAAAGACCTCCTCCATTCCATACAATCAGGAAAAGTCGTAGCTGCCGCCTTAGATGTATTAGAAAATGAAAAATTAAACACCCTCACCCAAGAACAAAAAAATACTCTCCAAGAACTCTCCGCTCTCCCACAAGTAATATTCTCACCCCACGTTGCAGGGTGGACACACGAGTCCTATCAAAAAATTAGTGAAGTTATAGGAAAAAAAATAGTCGCTTTTTTACAGAAAAATAATAAAATCACTCCTAATCTCCAAAGCTCCATGTAATATTGATATACTAGTAATGCGATTCTTCTTATATTAAGAACCATTGTGTTATTTTAAAATAGTATTTTTAGTTTCATAAACAGACAAAAAATCTTGAATAAAATATTATTATATTTTATAAAAAGTATGTATTGAAAAAAAAAATATATTACATATTTGTAAAATACAAAAGAAGCAAATACTCAAAAGGGTTCTCATACATACTTTTTTTTCATAATTATTAAATTATATATTATAACTTATTTATTATTACAACTACAAATATGATAACAGCAGAAGAATACCTATTAAAAGAAATTAAAAGAATCATGTCAATAGATTATAAAAATGCGATAAAACATTATAATCAAGCGATAACACAAAATCCTCAATTTGTGGAAGCTTTTGAGAGTAGAGGATATGTAGAGTAGAGGATATGTA
>JASGCU010000042.1:0-12978 GCA_030053935.1 Chitinophagaceae bacterium | reverse complement strand
AGAGTAGAGGATATGTAGAGTAGAGGATATGTAAAAACTGAACTCAAAGATTATAAAGGAGCAATAGAGTATCTTACCCAAGCATTAAGATGAACTCTCAAAATGAACCGCCTTATGCTGGTAAAACTTTTACAAAAAAAACTATTGAACTATAAAGGAGCGATAGCTGATTATACGAAAGCAATAAAAACCAATCCATTTAAGAACATACTCATTAACTCAATTACAAATAGTATGACAGCAGAAAAATACATGTTAGAAGCACTGAAACAAATGAGATTGAAAGACTATACGGGAGCGATACAAAGTTATACTCAAGCAATAGAAGAGAAACCTGAACACGCAGAAGTTTTTTACAAAAGGGGAATTGCAAAAACAAAACTCAAAGATTATAAAGGAGCTGTAGAGGATATTACCCAAACTATTACCCTGAACCCACGCTATGAAGGAGCTTATTCTAGTCGGGGAATTGCTAAAAGTAAACTATTAGATTATAAAGGAGCAATAGCTGATTATACGAAAGCAATAGAAATCAATCCTCACAACACACACACCTTTATGAATCGAGGAATTGCAAAATATCGCTTAAAAAGGTATACGGAAGCAATGGAAGATTTTAATCAGGCAATCAGAATCAATACTCAATATGCCCCAGGTTATTACGGTAAAGGTATTGTAAAAGATGCACTAAAAGATTACAAAGGAGCTATAGAGGACTTTAACCAATCCCTAAAAATCGAACCACGAGATGCGAATACTTATTATTTTATAGGAAAAGTAAAATATACACTACAAGAATATATGGAGGCAATACAGAACTTTAACCAAGCAATAAAGCTTAGCCCCAAAGATGCAGATATTTTTTATTTTAGAGGGAAAGTAAATTATACCCTACAAAACTATAAAGCAGCAATGGATGACCTGAACCAGTCCATAAAACTGAACGGAACAAAACCAAAACCTTATTATTATCGAGCAAGAGTAAAAATAGAGATAGCAGATTATACAGGAGCTTTCAAAGATTATGTGGAAGCTCTCAAACGGATTTTTTAAAAACATATTAGAAAAAATAGGTTTAAAACCCAAGGAAGTTATTTTTGCACTCAAATGTGAGTATACCTCTTTTTGAGTAAAGAAGGAAGTTTATACTGTAGCCCTACATGAAAGTTTATGACAGAAGTATGGTAATTGGCAATAGCAACAGACAACTCCATTGCTTTTATTTTGACAGATAGTCCGCCTGAAATACCTAAAAAAGCAAAACTGTTTTCATTACTGAGTTCTTGGTTTGCTTTATAATTATATCCGAGCATTATGATGACACTTTTTTTAATAAGTATCTCCGCTCCAAAAGATATGTGCTGAAGCACATTTCGCACAACACCAGGAGAATAAGTTTTAGAGATGATCTTACCCGAAGGATCGTAATAAAGTTTCCTAAAAAAAATAAGGTCTGTTCCCGTAATAGAAAACCTTATGGGGAGTTTCTCGGGCTTAAAAGTAATACCTAATTGCATATCAAAAGGAACAATCAGCTCCCTATTGGTATAGTTTTTGAGAATCCATCCTATGTTTTTGAAACAAATTCCTATTATAATTTTGTTACCCAACATATCAAATGTGCTACCTATATCAAACAAAAGCCCATTAGAATAGTAAGAGGCAATATTATCAGAGACATACTGAGCAGATACCCCCATCACAAAATGCCCTTTTCTATTGCTATAAGAAACTTTTACTCCCGTCTGGTCTACAGAAAAATTACCCTGCTGGTTTCCATATATATCATAACCCGTAAAACTACCATAACCAAAATTTACCAATCCCAATGCTATATTGCCCCATTCTTTCAAAGAATAATTATATGCAAAGTGATGAAAAGAACTACTTACAAAGTAATACGTATATTGATAAGTAATGCTATTGTGAGGAACAGAATCTAAAAGAGCGGGATTGGAATATACTAAACTCAAATTCCCATAGCTCAAAGAAATATTATGCCCCCCTAAAGCCGCCTGACGACTGCCAATAGGGATTTGTAGAAACCTATAGGTATCCGTTATAGATTGCCCTTGTGAAGGATGTTTACAAACAAAAAATATAACGGTAGAAAAAAAGAAAAAATATATCAGTGAAAAGTTTTTTTTTATAAAAAGGATATAATTCATAAATGCTGCTTTATTTTTTCTGTGATGGAGTACATTTCCTCTTTTGAAAAAATGAGCTTCGTCTTACTAAAATTCATATCTGCCATACTATTCACAGGTACAAGATGCAAATGGGTATGCGGAACCTCCAATCCTATTATAGACAGACATACACGACGACAAGGGATAGATTTTTCTATTGCCTTTGCTATTTTTTTTGCAAAAAGCAATATATTTTCTAAAACAAAATCTTCTTGATCAAATATATAATCTATTTCTTTTTTAGGAACAACCAAGCAATGTCCCAATACTAAAGGATTCACATCTAAAAAAGCAATAAAATTATCATCCTCACACACAATATAAGCAGGTATCTCTCTTTTTATTATTTTACTGAAAATAGTAGACATATTTTTATATTATTATATAATTATTACTATGAAAAATTCTAAATTACAAAAAAAAACTTAATATACATTTTTCTTATTATAATTGTATGTTTTATTATTATTTTTATGCATCAAAACCTTTTATTAGACACAGAATACATTCATATTATTGAGAAAGATTTTTTAGAGGTAGCGAGTTCTCTCCAGGAGGCATCTTCTCGAATAAGAATACAAAGAATTTCAGAACACCCTATTTTTATTGTTTCCCCTACAGAAGTCAATATAGGTATTTTATTTATTACTCAAGAGGAAGCGAAGACAAGCCATTACTATTTTGCAAGCAGATTGGAAGAGTTTGTGGAAAGAAAATTTATTATAGATACACAAAAATTTTTAGAAATCTATAAAAATCCCGAAGAATATGCCTGTTTATTTATAATTAATACAGAAAAAAAATACAAGGACTTTATTTTTTTACCATTTTCTACCCTATAAAACTCAAAAAATGATACTCAAGACATTGGTAAAAATAAATACTGTCACTAATTTAAGCGATGCCCGATATGCATCTGCTATGGGAGTCCGTTTTTTAGGATTTAATATCCACGAGTCCTCCCTAGATTATATAAACCCACAAAAATTTATAGAGATTACTTCCTGGGTAGCAGGGGTTTCTTTTGTAGGGGAAATATATAAACCCATTGCTCAAGATATATTCCAACATAATTGTCTATCAAGATATGTTTTAGATTTTTTAGAAACAGATGATGATGAACTTATTCCCATGTTAGAAAAAACAAATATTCCTCTTATCCTAAAATTGCCTTTAGAAAAACTATTTGTCTTACCATTTTCACCTGCTATTAATTATGTAATTATTGCTGAACACAATGGAGATGAACAGGCAATCAAACAATATCTAAAGCAATCTCCGTATAAAATTCTCCTATCAGAGAATTTTTCAGAACCCATAATAACAGAATATGTAGAAAAAAAACGAATATCAGGTATCTGTCTCAACAGTGGGTACGAAGAAAAAATAGGATATAAAAATTACGATTCTTTAGAAAAAATTTTAGAAACACTAACGGTGGAATAATATAAAAAAAAATATGTAAAAAAAGTTCATTTTTTGTTATATAATTTACATTATGTTAAGTAGAAAAAGGTAATTGAATATTCGGAAGATTTCTTCTATCTATGAAAGTTTTTCTTCTTCTATGCTTTGTGTTGTTGTTTCATTACTTCTGCTCACACTCAGTATCATACCTACTCCTACCCCCATAAAAATTTGCGAAGTTCCTCCCATACTTATAAGAGGCAGCGGAAGACCTGTTATAGGACCTAACCCTACCGTTACTCCTATGTGAATCATGGCTTGTAATACTATACAAAAGCTGAGAGCAGCACTTAAAAAACCTCCGTATGTGCTTTCCGATTTTATAAATATAATCATCCCTCTGTAAAAAAGAGCTAAGTAAGCAAAAATAATAACCACTCCTCCGAGCAGTCCCAATTCTTCTATTATAATAGCATAAATAAAATCAGATGGGGAGTGTGGGAGGGTGTTTTTTTGAGTGCTATTGACCAATCCTTCACCGAAATATCCTCCATTTGCTATGGCTATGTAAGAATTTGTGGCTTGGTAAGGAATACTATCGCTATTGGTAATGATGGGTATAAATGCGGTTATTCTTTTTTTTACTGTTTCCCCTCTTTCCCCCCAAATCAGTGATATGGAAGCGACTACTATTCCGAATAAAAACAGACGTCCTAAATATCTATGAGGTATTCGCCCAAAAAACATAATCACCATACATGTAAAAAAGATTAAAATAGCTGTAGAGAAGTTGGCAAGGGCAATAATTCCGCAAATAATACATATCCAAAATAGCAAGGGAATGAATGTTTTTTTGATAGATTCTTCATCCTCTTGATGTTTTGCGAGTATCAGAGAAACTTTTACAAAAAGTGCTAACTTTGCTATGTCTGATGGTTGAAATTTTTGATTAATGAATGGAATGGTAAGCCATCGAGATGCGTTATTAATGATAGTTCCTGATTGCCAAGTGATAATAAGTAAAGCTATAGATATTAAGAGAGTAAAATGAGAGAGTTTTAGGTACATTCTATGGTCAATTCTGTGGGTTACCCAAGCAGATAAAAAGCATATCACGGTGGTTATTATATGTTTGAAAAGAAAATATTCTGTATCACCTGTTTTTCTAAAACTCATCGTCCCCGATGCACTGTATACAATAACTATACTGAACATACAGAGAAAAGAAAATATGAGCCATATCACGCGGTCTCCTTGGAAATATTTTTGAATAAATGTATTCATTTTTTAATGGATAAATGTGTATAATTTTTCGCCTGCCCGTATGTATGCTTGTATAAAATTTTCTGCGGGAGGAATGGGGCAAGTGTAAGTGCTATCGTAGTGACAATAGGGATTGTATGCTTTATTAAAATCTAACAATATTTCTTTGGTATTTTTTTTTATTTCTACGGGTAGATACCTTCCTCCCGTATATGTTTCTGTTTCATTGGTGGAATCTAAAAATGGAATAAAATATTCTTGAGAATCTGTGTTTTTCAAAAGGATGAGTGAATGTGTTTTTCCCTTTAAATAAAACTCTACCGAAGCAATTTTTTCAAAAAAAACAGTGTTATTATCACTACTCATAACTTCTATGAAATTTTTTTTTTTTAAAAAATGGACTTTGGAAAGAACACGATAAGAAATATCTACGGGATAGTAGTGAAGTTTTTTTAAATCTTTTCCTTTCAGCGGTGAATTGTCTGATGAACGCATAAAGGTATTTTTCTCCTCTCGTTCTTTGTAAATAAGTGTCTTGTAATATTGTTCATTGGGATAAAAAAAATATATTCCCACTCCTATTAATACAAAAATAAACGATGTAATATAGTATTTTTTCATACGGTATCTATAAAATTTTTTTCCATTTTATTAAAAATAATAACCCCAAGCAACAAAATAATCCCTGAAATACCCATCACTACCATGAGATTATATACGTTAAAGATACCTATTCCCAAGAGGCACTTTCTAAATCCTTCTAAAAGATATGTCATAGGATTAAACATCAAAAAAAAACGTCCTCTTTCCGACATGCCCGAAAGAGAGTATACCACAGGGGTTGCATACATTAAGATTTGGATTCCAAAGGTGACTAAAAATGAAAGGTCTTTATATTTTGTAGTCATAGACGAAATAAGCATTCCTAATCCTAATCCTTGCATTGCTATCAGTATGAGAATAATGGGCAAACAAAGAGTATACCAAGTGAATGCTATGTCCATACCATTTATAATATAATAAACATATACTCCCAACAAGAGTATAAACTGCACGATAAATTTAATAAAAGTAGAAAGCACTATACTTAAAGGCATTATTATTCTGGGAAAATATACTTTACCGAACATAGAAGCATTATCTCTGAATACTGTGGATGTTTTGGTAAAGCACTCCGAGAAAAAAGTCCAAGCGGTTACTCCCGTCAAATAAAATAATGTATGAGGTATGCCATCTGTTCCCATCCCCGCAAGTCGTCCAAATATAAACACATAAGTAATGGTCATAAAAATGGGTTGGGCAAAAAACCAAACAGGACCAAAAACTGTCTGCTTATAAAAAGCTACGAAATCCCTTCGGGTCAACAAAAATAATAAGTCTCTATACCTCCAAGTATCTCGTAAACGTAAAGATACTACTTTTTTATTTGCATGGATTACTATATCCCAATTTTCTTCTTCTTTTTGTAATTCTTTCATATTGTTATTTTTTTTATATTTTTAAAGTGACTCCTGTCCCATTTACATCGGGGTATATAATTTTTTTTGATGTTATTTGGACACCATTTGCGGGATCACTTTCTTCTTTGAGAAGCAATGCTCCATCCATATCTACATAATCTAAAAGTGGAACTAAATGCGCTATGGCAGATATTCCAACAGTGCTTTCTGTCATACATCCTACCATCACTTTTAAATCTAATGCTCTTGCTTTTTTTATCATACTGAGAGCGGGGGTTATGCCGCCACATTTCGTAAGTTTAATATTAATTCCATGAAATTTTTTATGACAGGTAGAAACGTCTTCTTCTTTTACACAACTTTCATCTGCTATAATAGGAAGCTCACTGTTTTTATAAACTATTTCCATTTCTTCTAGGGTTTCTGCTTTCATGGGTTGTTCTATAAATTCTACTCCTAAAGCTGCTAATAATCTACTATTCGCTATAGTTTCTTCTTTTCCCCAAGCACCATTTGCATCTACCCGAAATATTGCTGAGGTACAATTTCTCAATTCTTTTATAATGTTGATGTCTTGAGTAGTTCCTAATTTAATTTTATAAATATCCCAAGGGGTATCTCTCATTTTTTGTTTCATCACTTCTATACTATCTAATCCTATCGTATAATTGGTATGAATAAGAGGAGCAGAAATATCTAATCCTAAAAATTTATAGAGTGGTTTTCCTATAATTTTTGTAAATAAATCATAAAAAGCCATATCTAAAGCACATAGTGCAAAGGAACTGAGCTTATGAGTTTGTTGTAAAATATTGTAGAATGTATTGGGATCTTTCCACTCATACATTTCTATTATTTCTCTTACTGACTCTATCTGATGTATCATATCATCAGTGCTGACCTGATAATATGAATTTTCTGTCGCTTCCCCAAATCCTTTTATACCGTTTTTTTCTAACTCTACTATGAGTGTATTTTGAGTATCGCGTGAGTGGTATGAAATAGTAAATTTTTGTTTTAGCACTAATGTAAAGAGATGTATTTTTAATTGTATCATAAAGAGTGATAAAAATTAATGGTTAGTTATGACAATCTGTTTTTGTAATCTTCGTAACCGAATTGTTTTATTATATCTAAAGTGTTGTTTTCTCTCCAAATGGCAATAGAAGGGTGTTTTATACCGTTAAAAGTGGTTGTTTTTACCATAGTATAGTGTATCATATCTTCAAAAATAATATTTTCTCCTATTTGAAGGGGCTTTTGAAAATAATAATCTCCCATAAAATCACCTGCTAAACACGTAACCCCTCCCATCCTGTATGGGATACCATGAGGTATGGGTTCTGTGAAAGCATTTTTTATCTTTGGTTTGTTGCCCATATCTAAAAAATCGGACATGTGGCAGGAAAAAGAAGTATCTAAAATTGCCGTTTTTACTCCTCCGTTTTCTACAATATCTAATATTTTTACTACTAAAAAACCTGTCTCCCATGCTACTGCGCCACCAGGTTCCAAAATAATTTCTATTCCCCATTTGTTTCTAAATTTTTGTAAAATATCTATAAGATGTTCTACATGGTAATTGCTATCTGTCATAAGATGCCCTCCTCCCATGTTTATCCAACGAATATTTTTTAAAAAACAGCTAAATTTTTTTTCTACAGATTCCATTACTCTTTCTAAAGAGTAAGAATTGGATTCGCAAAGGGTATGAAAGTGGAGACCTTCTATTCCATCAGGTATTGTATCAGGAAATGTTTCAATGGTTATACCTAATCGGGATTGAGGGGAAGAGGGATTGTAAATATCATATTTTACGTCCGAGCATTCGGGGTTTATTCGTAAACCACAGGAAACTTTAGACGATAGGGTTTTTAATCTATTTTTGAATGTATTATACTGAGAAATAGAATTAAAAGTAATGTGGCTGCTGAGAGATGCTATTGTATCAAAATCTTCTTCTCTGTAAGCTACGCAGTAAGTGTGGGGTTTTACCCCCATCTCTTCCCAACAAAGCATGGCTTCGTGAAGAGAACTTGCGGTTGCCCCTGGTAAATACTCTTTTATCTTTCTAAAAGCTCCCCAGAGAGCAAACCCTTTGAGTGCCAATATTATTTTTACTCCTGCTCTCTCTTGAATAGAGTGCATTAACTCTAAATTTTTACGGAGCAAAAACTCATCCATTACATAACAAGGGGAAGGAACAAGGGAAAAATCTATCATCTTATTGTCTATAGTGTACAGGTTTATATTCATAATTACAACGAGTATTATATAAAATATATACAAAAGAAATACCTATAAAATAATACCAATCATTGTCATTGGGATTCCCGTATTGATAATTTTTTATATAAACAGAACCATCAGATACTCCGTCTATATCATCCGTAAATAATTTTCTCAGTCCTCCTTCTATACTTATTGCATATTTTTGTCCTATGAGCTGTTTAAAACCAATTCCAAAAGGAATCCCAAAACGAACATTGCTCAAAAAATTATTTTCTTCCCTTGGAATATGAAAAAAACTCAATCCTCCAAAGAGATAAGGAGACCATCTAATAGGAGAATGGATATTTTTGTAATCTAAAAAATAATATTCCATAACTCCCGAAACTTCTGTTATACTTGTTTTGAAAGACGAACCTCTTTTTTTTCCTAATATATCTACAAAATTATCATCACTCCCCTGCAACCCCCCTACTAATAAAGAATATCGAGTACTCACTACATTACTGTGATTCGCTCGGAATAAAACATCAACCCCTAAGCTAAAATTTTTAGGATATACACCTCTATTTATATCGCCAATATAACCTAAAGCTCCTATCCCCGTTCCAAATTCTATATGCTGGCATCGGGTAGTACGGACAATAAGCATAAAAAAAAATGTAAAAAAAATAGTGATTACTCTTCCAAAAACATCTCTGTTATTCATAATAAATAGTAAATGAAAAATATTATTCTTGATAGTTAATTTGATAAAGAGAGTTATAATACGAAATTATTTTTGTAACATCCGAAAGAGTATTGTAAGATAGATTATTTTGCTTTATATATGTTTCGACTTCTTTCCATTTATCTTCCATTATAGGAGACATCTCTTTTTTGCTCCCTTTAAAAATAGTTATATCACCTACTTTATTTAAAAGATAAAAAGTATATTCCACTCTTTTTCTATTTGTATTTCCATAATTTGAGTATGGGTTAGCGAAAGAACTTATATTTTCAGAAACTATATACTCTCGGGCTAACAAACTAATCCTTCCTTCTTGAATAAGTTCAAAAAACATGGGGACTTTATAACCAGATTCCGTAGAAAAGTCAAGAGAATAAAATATACGATAATATTTATTCTTTTCGTCAAATATCTTATAATATAAAATATTTCTACTACTTACGGTGGCTATTTTATCTCTTTTTTTTATCTGTATAATATTTTGAGATAAATCGTATTTTATAGAACCCGATAAGGTGTCATTATATTCAAGAGTTATGACAAACCCTTCATGCCAATAATCTGAAGGAATATACTGACAATACCCATTGAAAATAGTACATAAAAAAAAAAGAAACAGATACTGCCTCATAAAAAATCTTTAATTACTGTTATGAAAATAATTTTGCACATCCTCGTCCTCCTCTAATTTAGAGAAGAGTTTCTGTAAGTCCTCTTCTTGTTCTTGAGAGATTTGCTTCGTAGTAAGAGGAATTCTTTCAAATTCTGAACTTATAATTTGGTAATGTTGTTCTTCTATAAATTTTTGGATAAGATTATAGGATTCAAACTTTCCGCCTAAAATAATAGTGTTATTTTCCTCTAATTCTACCTCTTCTACTCCCGAATCTATGCCTGCGAGTTCCAAATCTTCTACATGAATACTTTCATCTTTGTGTATCTTAAAAATACATCTTCTTTCAAAAAGAAAATCAAGAGAACCCGTAGTGCCTAAACTCCCTCCGCATTTGGTAAGATAGTTTCTGATATTGGCAACTGTGCGAGTGGGATTATCTGTAGCGGTTTCAATAATTATGGCTACTTTATGAGGACCGTATCCCTCATAAACAATTTCTTTATACTCTTTTTCATCCTTGGAAGATGCTTTTTTAATAGCCCTCTCAATATTTTCTTTTGGCATATTTGCTGTTTTGGCATTTTGGATTGCCGCTCGCAGCCGAGCATTGGTATGAGGATCCACTCCCCCATTCTTTACGGCAATAGCAATATCTTTTCCTATGCGGGTAAAGGTCTTTGCCATCATTCCCCATCGTTTTAATTTTCTCGCTTTTCGGTACTCAAATGCACGTCCCATATTTTTTTAATTTATGTATGTAAATTTTCAAAAAAGTTATACAAATAGTAAATATAATTTTTTATAGGAAAGTATTGTTTTTATTAATTTTTTCTACTCTTTTTTTATGCCTTCCTTGTTCAAAAGGGGTCTCTAAAAATAATGTTACTATACGAAGTGCCATTTCTATGGAAACAAATCTTGCAGGGATACAAAGTATATTAGCATCGTTATGTTGCCTCGCAAGAATAGAAAGTTCTTCATTCCAACAGATTGCTGCTCTTATACCATTATATTTATTAGCCGTAATAGCTACCCCATTCCCGCTACCACAAATAAGTATTCCAAATGAATATTCTTTTTGGACAACAGAAGAGGACACAGGATGTGCAAAATCGGGATAATCTACCGAATCCATACTATAAGTTCCGAAGTCCTTTATAATATATTTTTTTGTTTGAAGAAAAGAGATAATGCTTTGTTTGTACTCAAAGCCCGCATGGTCACTACCTATAGATATTGTATTCAGCATTGTAATGTATGAGTGAGTGAAAAAAAATATGTTTTTACAAAGATATATTTTTTTAGAAACTTTTACATTTCCTTCTCTTTTTCTCAAAAAAAATCCATTTCCTCATTTTTTTTACTTGCAATCTTATACTTCAATCAACAGATACCACGATTTTTAAGTGTAGATTATATTTTAATACTAAAAAAAAACGAAGAAATGAAAATATTTTTAGGATACGTACAGCATAATAGTCATTAACAAAAACTTCTACGCATGTAAAACAAGTAATTCATTATATAAACAGACCGGGTGTTTGGATATTTTTTATCTCTATTTTAAGGAGTATTATATTAAAAAAACAAGGTATTTAATCTATTATTTTTAATTTTTTAATAAAAAAAAGAATGTTATTACATAAAAAAAAGAATAGATTGTTAAAAAAGTAAATAGAAAACTAATTTATCAAAAATAATTTTTAAAGAATTTTATTATTTATTAAAATTAAACTTACATATCATATAAAATAATTAAATACATCAAAATGAATAGAGCATTATTGTTTTTAGGAATATTTTTTACTATTCTTTTAAGCACAGCTGTATATGGGCAAAAAGGTAGTTTGTTTAGAGCACAAAATCTTTTGGTAAAACCAGATATCGCAGGTGCTAAATTAGAAATAGATTCTGTGATAAAAATAGAAAAGCAAGCACAGAAGCCGGCAGCATGGAAAACAAGAGGAGATATTTATGGGGCTATTTATAACAGTGATGATCCTGCAATACAAAATCTTTCTCAAAACGCGGGGAAAGAAGCGGCAGATTCATACAGAAAAGCTCTGAGCCTTATGAAGCCCTCAAATCTTGACTATGAAACCATGCGTCAAGAAATAGAACTTATGTGGGGAAAAGCAATTAATAAGGGGGTAGAATACAATAATAGTAAAGATTATATCAACGGATATAAACAATTTGCTATAGCACAACAGATAAAACCCAACGATACGCTTTCTCTTTTGAATGGGGCTATAATGGCACAACAAGCAAAGTTATATCCCGAAGCGATGCAGTTTTATTCTCAATTAGTGGATATAAACAAAGCAAATGAAGATGTTTTTACATACTATATTAATCTTCTCAGAAGTGAAAAACAAGATGAGAAAGCATTAGAAATATTAGGAAAAGCAAAAGAAAAATACCCTCTTAATGCGGACTTTGCTAAGGAAGAAATAAACTTATATCTTACCCTTAATAGATTAGACGAAGCAATAGAAAAGATAGAAAAATCACTAACGCAGAATCCTAATAATGTAAGTTATAGATTAAATCTATCTATATTATATGACCAAACAGCCAGTAATTATTTGAAAAATGATGACCAAGGAAATGCAAATATTTGGTTTAACAAGGCAAAGGAATCATATATAAAAACATTAGAATTAGACCCCGAAAACTATTCTGCACTCTATAATATAGGCGTTTTGTATTATAATGAAGGTATACTCATTCAAAAACAAAAAATAGAAATTGAAGACAAATCAGATAAAATAAGATTGAAATTCAAAGCATCTAAAAACCCAGCTGAAAAAAAGAAGTTAGATAACGAGATGATACAATTAGAAAAAGAGGTAGCAAAAGTAGAGGAAGATGTAAAAAAAGTAATGATTCTTTCTCTCCCCTATTTTGAAAAAGCAATGAAAATCAATTCTATAGAATGTCAACTATTATACAATATAAATAGGATATACTATATTTTAAAAGATAATACCAAACAAGCAGAGATCGACAGCAAAATAAAAGAAAATAAATGTGATTAAATAAATATCTTTTATAGATGCTCAATTAAAAAATATTTCTTTA
>JASGCU010000041.1:2839-20115 GCA_030053935.1 Chitinophagaceae bacterium | reverse complement strand
TGAGGGGATTGGATAAGGACGGAAGCATCGGGAGGAGTAATGTTCATCCATATATTTCCGCATCTTGCAGTGCATGCATCGCTAGGATTACACCTGGAGTTAGTATCTCCGGGTCGAATGAGAGGAACAAGTCCCGTTCCACCAATTGTATCGCCAGGAATACCACGTGCTTCAGGGGTATCGTTTTTAGGGGGACCATACACTTCAGAGTTTCTGAATATCATCGCTATTTTATAAATGACAGTATCTCCTCCTACATTATAATACTCTTTTAGTGAAGGTCCGAGTTTGGTTCTCCAAATACCGTTTCCTAAGTTGGTCATTAATCCACGTGAACCTTCTCTTATATTTACCCATTCATCATCATGCTCCCATGTTGTATTAGTTGTAGGGGTGATATTTTGAGTAAGAATTCCGCTATGGAGATAAATATCTTTTGCGTATTGGCTGTTTATGGGGAGAAGCCCACATGGTGTTACAGAACGCGATTCATCAAAATATATGGTGACGCTGTCTTCGGGGATTAATTTTGCGGGAGAGAGAGTTATTACTTGTCTTTTGAAAACATCTACTAGTCCTGGTTCAGGAAAAGTGACTGTTTGTTTATTGACATAGATATGAAATTCACCAGGGGCGAGGGTAATACTATTTCCATTCAAGCTGTTTACTGTTTTTGTTTCTCTCGTAAAGTAATCATACCATGTTCCCGTTCTAGCAAAAGGAATATTGCCTGTTGTTTCTTGGAGATACACATTTCCTACAATAGCGACTGAAAGGTTCTCATGATTTATAGAAATAGTTCTAAAATCTCCTGTTGTGGTTGATGAAAAATATCCTTCTGTGAATGCTGTTCTATTTTCATTTATGAGTTTGAATAGAGCAGCAATAGTTTTGTAGAGTTTTTGTCTTTCCGCGTTTTGATAGTATTGTAAGCTATTATTTCCCCATACCAATGGTTTATTTCCCACTCTTCCGTTATAGTTTATACTAATATCATAACCGAGTTCTTGAAACTGCCAAAGCATTTTTGGTCCTGGGACAGTGTAAAAAAGAGTGGCGAGTGTTTTTACTCTATTCAAACCAATATTGAGGTCATTTACTCTATAGGAGCCATTACCTGCGGAGCTAGCTTTTGCTTTATACATAAGTCGTTCTTCGTCATGGCTTTCCATGTAGTTGACTCGGGTATTGTTTTGTACAAAGTTAGTATTGCCAGAAGTGCTTCCTAATAAAATATCCCCGTAAGTATAAGTGGCATTTGACCATAGGAGCATTCCTTCGGAAGCCAGTACGTTTTCTTCGCTCGCATCTGCAAAGTGTTCTAATATAACGTATGCACCGGGGCTGTGTTCCCATATTTTATTTGCCATCCTTTTGAGAATATTGATACGAGATTGGTCGTAATTAGCATTATCATTGCTACCACTACTAGAGGTATTAGTAAATCCCTTGGTAAGATCAAATCGGTATCCATCAAAATGAAATTCTTGTAGCCAATATTTATTTACTTCATCTACAAAGTCTTGTGTATAGGTACTTTCATGATTAAAGTCCGACCCTAATCCATACGCATGGGGTGCAAAAGTATTAAACCATGGGTTTTCAGCACTCGGTCTGTTGTTTGCTTCATCCCAATAGAGCCGAGACAAAGCACATTGTCCAAATGCATGATTTAATACCATATCTAAAATAACTACCATTCCTTGTTTATGGGCTTCTTGTATTAATAATTTGAGGTCGTTTTTGGAACCATAGTATTTATCAGGAGCAAAGTAATAAGAAGGATTATATCCCCAGCTTTCGTTTCCTTCAAATTCCATAATAGGCATAAGTTGTATTGCATTGATGCCGAGACGTTTTAGATAAGGTAAAGAATCAATGACTGATTGGAAAGAATGTTCTGGCGAAAAATCTCGTATCAGAAGTTCGTATATAATGAGGTCTTGTTTTCTCGGTTTAGTGCGAGTATTTTCTGTAGATTCCCATGCAAAAGCAGTTTGATTGGTTTGCAAAACGCTTGCTATTTCGTATTCTTGGGGGATTCGAGAGGAACGAAACAGAGTATCTGTTGTTTGTATATCATTATAAGTATCTACAATTTTATCTGCGTACGGGTCTCCAATTTTTATATTTCCATCTACCCAGTATTGAAATACATATTCTTTTCCAGGAATAAGGTTACGTAACTCAATCCAAAAATAAGACGAGTCTGCAGTTTGATTCATGAAAAAAGTATTATTTGTTTCCCAATTACTGAAGTCCCCTACTACATACACAAATTTTTTAGCCCGTGCTTGATTTGTTTTTTTAGGTGTATGGAGAACTAAGGTAGCTCTTGTAGGGTCTTGTGGGTGATAATTAATACCTTTTTTTACTCCCGCAGGCAAAGGAAGAATGGGAGTGACGGGCTTCACATTGATAGAAAAACTTTGTATCCCTACCACCACAATATTTCCTGCGTAAACAGCTTCTATTCTGACAGTAAATTTTGCAGAACTACTTACATATTTACGAAAAGTTATGGTGTTGGTATTTGTGCGGACTCTTACATTTTGAAATGCTCCTCCATCTTGACTGATAAACAAAGAAATTTGTGAAGGCACTGCACCACTACTGGAAATAGCAACACCCTCAAATCTTACAGAATCAATCCCCGTTTGAAAAATAATAGAAGACGTAGGAGAAGTAATTGTTACATAATTATTGATAGTAAGATTCACATAGATATCCCCATTAGCAAGCACCTGCCCTCCCGTAAAAGTTCCTAAATTTCCTTTTCCTTCGGCAGTTCCTTCGGCATTTCTAAATACCATTGCTAATCTAAATATATTAGTGCCTTCAGGAACGTTATAATAAGCCCGCGGTAAAATTTTAATCCTCCACTTATTAGTTCCCGTTATTTTTCGCATCTTTCCTATGCCATCGTCTTTTCCCCAATTACCTATAATATTACTCCATTTCGTACCATTGGAAACGGTAACTACCCCGCTGTGCATATAAATAGATGTAGCAGCAGTGCTAAGAGGAGTATTCGTTCCTAAAATACTGCTACTTGTTGTATTCAAAGAAGGATCATATATTATCTCTACACTGTCTTCAGCTGTAGCTGTAGAAGGGTTTAAAATTACTATCTGTGTACTCTGCGCATAGCATTCATAATGTGATACCGTACTTATTAAAAAAAAATATATATATAAAGCTTTCATTGGTTTTTTAATTAATTTACAAATGATGATATGTTTTAATTTTCTGTCTTTTATATTTTCTTTGTGTCTTTTGTGGAAATTAAAAAATAAAAGATGTTATACCACTTTAGTAACTCACCTTACGAAAAGATATAATAAAATTTCACTCTTTTACCTTTTTAAAATGTTATAATAACCTTTTTGAATATAATGTTTGTGTAAAGTGAGTTATTAAATATCTAAAAAACCACTTTTAGTTTTATAACAATTTTTTTATAAGATGTTCAATAATTCAAATACAATATAATAATCTACATGTTTTTTAAGGTGCTATTTTTGTTTTGTGTTTATTTTGTAAGCTTTGCGAATAGTATATTATTTTTTATTTTTAAAGTTTCACAAAACACATAATTTTAAGCAATGTTTTTGTTTTTTTTGACCCTTTGATTACGTTATATAAAGTAGAATCATTTTATATTTAAATATATTATTTATATTGTATTCTATGGATTATTATGATTTTTAAACAATAATTTTTTTAATAAGTTAACAAATGAAAATAACAGTAGTAGGCGCTGGTAATGTAGGCGCAACGTGTGCGGATGTTTTAGCATCAAGAGAAATAGGGAATGAAATTGTCTTAATAGACATAAAAGAAGGGGTAGCAGAAGGAAAAGCATTGGATATATGGCAGAAAGCACCCATTATTCAATACGACACAAAAACAGTGGGTTTTACAAATGATTATAGTAAAACAAAAGATTCTGATGTGGTAGTTATTACATCGGGATTACCACGTAAACCTGGTATGACCAGAGACGATCTTATTAGTGTAAATGCAGGTATAGTAAAATCTGTCACAGAAAATATAATAAAATTTTCTCCTCAATGTATTATAATCGTAGTAAGCAATCCATTAGATGTGATGACTTATCAAGCACATATAACGAGCAAACTCCCGAGAACAAAAATAATGGGGATGGCAGGTATATTAGATACAGGAAGATATAGGGCATTTTTAGCTGATGAAATAGGAGTATCTGCAAAAGAAATCCAAGCAATGCTATTAGGTGGTCATGGTGATACAATGGTTCCACTTCCTCGTTATACAACTGTAGCAGGTATTCCTGTGACAGAATTGGTATCTTCCGAAAAACTAAAAGCGATTATAGAAAGAACAAAAACAGGAGGAGGAGAACTAGTAAAACTTATGGGAACTTCTGCTTGGTATGCACCAGGAGCTGCTGCTGCTCAAATGGTAGAATCCATAGTAAAAAATCAAAGAAGAGTGTTTCCCGTTTGTGTAAAATTAGAAGGGGAATACGGAATAAAAAATTGCTACTTAGGAGTGCCTGTTATATTAGGGAAAAATGGTATTGAAAAAATAATAGAACTCAAACTCAATTCCCAAGAAATGGCAGATATGGAAAATAGTCGCAAACACGTAAAAGAAGTAATGGATGTGTTAGATAAAACCAATGTTTAAAAAATGAGTCCACTCCGAGGTTGTTGAGAAGCATACTCTTGGGGTGGACTCAAAATTATAGTTATGAATAAATCTTTTTTTTTAGTATTCCTTTTCTTTTGTTCTTGTTTTTCCCGAGATAATTTTTCTGTGGTACCACATATTTCTTTTGAATCCTTACAATTTATTTATAATCCTCAAAGCACAGATTCACTTATACTAACTCTACAATTTCAAGACGGTGATGCCGATTTAGGTCTGAATAGTAATGCAACACAATTTCCATACGAAGCTTATAACCATATTGTAGATTCAAAAGAATTACGCGTTACTAAAGGGGGTAAAAATTATTCTCCTCCATTTTGGGTAAGAAAAGGGAATGGCTCCTTAGGAAGCTACTCTCCTACTGATAACAGACCGCCTTATAATTGTAATGATTATGAGATACTTACTATAGATGGGAAAAAAGATACCTTTTTCATAAAAAAAAATGAGAATAATAAAAATATATTTATAGATTTTTATAGAAAAAAAAAAGGATTATATGAACGTATTATTTTTAATCCGGGCTGTGAATATAGTTTTAATGCAAGGTTTCCCGTACTTCAAAATAAATTTGTAAATGAATCTGTTTATGGTACCATAAGATATGTAATGGTTGATAATGATTTTCGTTATGTGATCAGTAGAGATACTTTTCGCATAGAAGTGTATATAAAAGATAGAGCTTTGAACAATAGTAATGTTGCTCAAAGCCCTGATCTTCTTCTTTTTGATAAATAGTATGAGATGGTATTTGCTATTTACATTCTGTAAAAACAGCCTAAGCCATAAGTAAGTTCTGCTAATATATTTTTTCCATACGCAGCTCCATCTATGGATGCCGATACTCCCCAATTTTTATTAATAAAATAGGTCACTTGTGGACCTATAGCAAGATATTCAATATTATTAGAGAATATTCCATTTTGGGCTGATGGTCCTGCTCCGTCAAAGAAAGATTTTAAAAGCCATACTTTACCGGATAGTAATAATTTTTCCTTCACGGTCCAACCAAATTCAAAACTTGCGTGGAATTCATTAGAAAATCCTTTTGTTCTGAGGTTTACTGCTGTTCCAACATTTATATAAGCAGGGAGTGGATAGAGAGATATTCCGACATCTAATCTCGGCATAAAATTAAATTCACCATCCCCGGTTTGTAATACTTCTGTTTTTCCTCCGTTTACTTTTCCCGTAGGTATACCAAAAAACATACTTCCGCTGAGTACTACGCTTCCTTTCTGTAAAATTCCATACTTTGCCCCTACAAGTAAATCGCCAACATAATTGAGTTCATCTCCTTCTGTAAAACTTCTACTATTGAGATGTTTAATAGAATTTTGAATACTTCTTACAAAAAAAGGAATAGTAGCAATTATATCTATATTGTTAGTGATGCCATATTCTCCATAAAAATTAGAAAAATATATAGAACTTCCTGTAATAGATACTACCTCTCCACTTTCATTATAAAAAGTATTTGCGTTTATAATCGCTCTTTGTTCCATTTTGAAATACCCATGTTTTTTTTTACTTACCCATCCACCTCCTGCAAATACTAATGAAGTGGTTGTGAAATAAAATAATAAGGCACATATTATTAATTTTTTTTTCATTGTTATTATTTATTATTATTAAGAATATCTATTTTTGTTTGTTCTATTATATCACATCCTCCCTTTTGCCATACGTTTTCTGCAAGTTTTTGGGCAAGCTCTAAGGCATGTATTTGTTCTCCTGTTTGATAATCTTTTACCATTGTTTTTCCGTCTAAGGAAATTACTCCTCCGATGAGTTGGATATTATTTTCTTTTAGGATTGTTATTGCAAATATAGGAAGGTTTGGTGTAGTGTCTATATTTTTATAAAATTCTTTTTCGGATAGAATAGATATTTCTGTGTTTACGTCGTTTAACAAGTCTCTTATGATTGTTTTGATGTTTTGTTTGAGAGAAGAGAGAGATTTTATAGTAATAGAGCCTTGTCCCACTACAGGAATAAATGTATTAGCATCTAATACTTCTGTAATATACCTCCAATAACCCATGCATTGAATATGTGAAAAAGGCATAATAATTCCATCACATTTTCCTGATGCCATCTTTTGGATTCTTTCTTCCAAATTTCCTGTTATATCAATACTTTTAATAAAATGTGATTCTTTATTTAATAATGCTTTAAAAAGGTTTGAAGAGGTACCAATTTCTATTTTTTCTTCCCTTGGGTCGGTTAATATTATGCTTAAATTACTTTGAGTAGTTATGACTGCGTCGTTGATGAGGACTCTTTTGGTAAAGGCTAGTATTTCATAGTCGTCCGGAATATCTAATGGGGTGTCTTCAGAAGCAAAAACAATTATATCTACGGTTTGATTTTTGAGAGCTTGTTCCATTTCAGAAAAGTAGGAAATATTATGGGTATTTTGTTGTTTTTTTATACCTACGGTATCTATGAGAATTGTTTCTGTATTTAGTCCTGATTGGGATAACATATCAGATATACACTTGGCATAAGCTTGTCCTATGTAGCTATTTACTGCACCTATTCTTATTATTTCGTTCATTTTATTATATTGATACAATTGTATGAAATAGTATAAGTAATACTTTTAATTTGTTTTATTTTTTAATTCTGATGCTATGAGTAATGATATATTAAAAAAACTCAGTTTTATATTTGCATTTCTATCTATGTAATCAATGAGTTTGTCACATAATTTTGTTATATTTTGCATATTTTCTGTGGTAAGTGCTTTTGAGAAATTTGTTACAAAAGTTTTTTGTTCTTCTTCGGTTTGAGATGTGGTATCTATATGGAAATGTTTTATAGCACTTTCTCTTATTATATGTAATGTATACTGAATTGTGTTTTTTTGAGATATTTTTGTTTTCTGGGCGAATCCTTCTGTTAGAGACAGGAGGTTGTTTATATCTTTTGACCAACATGCTCGCATCCATTTTTGAAGGAAGTCAAAAAAGTTTTCTTCTTCCATTTCTAGTAATTTCCATGCTTTATTTAGGTTTCCATGGGAGAGTAGTGCTATTTCCTTTATTTTTTGATTATTTGGGAAGTATTCTGTGGTATAATTTTCTATATCTGTCTGTGTAAAAGGCGGGATTTTTATGTATCTACATCTGCTTTTTATGGTGTTCATAATTTTTTCATAATTATGGGAAACAAATATAAAAAGACAGTTTGGTGGTGGTTCTTCTATAATTTTGAGTAGTGCGTTTGCACCGGAGGAGTGGAGTTCTTCGGGGAGCCATTGAAAGATTATATTATAGTTTGATTCGCTTGGTTTGAGAGTAAGCGATTGTATAATGAAAGAGCTATCTGATCTAAATATTTGAAATGGTTTGGATTCTTCTTTTAAAAATTTTGCCCAATCTTGTAGTCCTCCGTAGATATTTTTATTATTTACAGATATAAATGTTTTTGAAGGAGAATAATTCAATATATATTTTCTCCATTGTTCTAAAAAACTTTGAGAGCTGTTTTCTTCTCCTGTTGTTCCGGTTATTTTATAGATGGGGAAAGAGAATCGTATATCGGGATGGATAAGTCGGTCTGTTTTATAACATGCGTTACATTTTCCACAGGAATCGGTATCGTTTTTATTTTCGCACAGTATAAAGCTTATAAAAGCAAGGGATAGGGACATATTTGCACTTCCTTCTTCGCCTGAGAATATATGTGCATGTGCAATTTTATTTTTAAGAACCGATGTTATGAGTTGTTGTTTTACGTCGGTTAATCCTTTTATTTCTGAAAAACGCATTGTTTTATGTTATTTTTTGTACGGTGATACAGTAGTTCTATTTTTTGTTTTTATTATTTTTGATTTATATCAGAGTGCATTTTTTATTTTGAATATCTTCTTCTACATTTTTGTATTTGACATCTTTTTTTATGGTGCCGTCTAAGTATCGGACTGTTATTTTTTGATTTCTATCGGCTATTTTTTGTGATTTTACAGGTGTAGTTTTTGTAGGTTCTTCTTTATTTTGAGGGGGTTCTGGGTGGTTATTATTATTGTTATGGGTAGTTAATGGGCGGTTTATGGTATCGGCATCGGTTTTGATTTCTTTTAATTTTTCTTTGTTTTTTGGTGGTATAGCATTTTTATTAATGCCTTCTTGTGGTGTTAGGATATTAAAATGTGTTAAAAAAGAGAGGTTTTCTTCGTTCATTCTGTTGAGGAATGATTTAAACATTTCGAAGCTTTCAAATTTATAGACGAGGAGTGGGTCTTTTTGTTCGTAGACGACGTTTTGAACGGATTGCTTGAGGTCGTCCATATCTCTGAGGTGTTCTTTCCATAATTCATCTATGGTGGAGAGAGTTACAAATTTTTCTACTTCTTTTATTACGTTATCGGCTTTTGTTTCTAGTATTTTGGAAATAGGTACTGTTGTGTAGAGTTGTTTTTTTCCATTTGTGAAAGGGATAGTAATGTCCGAAATATTATTGGATTTGTATAAGAGCATTTGTTTTATATTTTCGAAGATGTCTTTTTTGATGGTATCTTTTTTTTGGGTGTATGCTTGAAGTGTTTGTTTATAGATTTGGATTATGAGTTGTTGTGGTTTTTGGTTTTCAAAATTTTCTACATTTATATGGGGGTCTATTGCGAGTTTTGTTTGTACTTCTATTTTAAAGTTTGTGTAACTTTGGGTTTGTTTGGTTCTATTTACAATATCTTCGGATACGTCGTATATCATGTGTAGAATATCCATTTCTAATTTTTCTCCAAAAAGGGCATTTTTTCGTCTGCTGTAGACGATTTCTCTTTGGGAGTTCATAACGTTATCATATTCTAAGAGGCGTTTTCGGGTAGAAAAGTTATTTTCTTCTACTTTTTTTTGTGCGTTGGCAATAGTTCGGGTGAGGATACCTCCTTCTAATACTTCTCCTTCTTTCATTTTCATTCTATCCATCCATTTGATGAGTCGGTCTGATCCAAAGAGTCGCATCAGGGTGTCTTCGAGGGATACAAAAAATTTAGAACTTCCGGGGTCTCCTTGTCTTCCTGCTCTTCCTCGTAATTGTCTATCTACTCTTCGGGATTCGTGTCTTTCTGTTCCTATTATAGCGAGTCCTCCTGCGGCTCGGGATTCGGGGGTGAGTTTAATGTCTGTTCCTCTTCCTGCCATGTTTGTAGCAATAGTAACAGTTCCTGGTTTTCCTGCTTCTGCGATTATCTCTGCTTCTCTTTGGTGTTGTTTTGCATTGAGAACTTGGTGTTTCATTTTAGCAAAAGAGAGGAGTTTGCTGAGGAGTTCTGATATTTCTACAGAGGTTGTTCCTACTAATACGGGTCTTCCTTTTTCTGTATTTGCTTTGATTTCTGATATAACGGCGTTAAATTTTTCTCGGGTTGTTTTATATACTTGGTCATCTATATCTTTTCGGATAGTAGGGACATTAGTTGGTATAACTACTACGTCTAATTTGTAAATATCCCAAAGTTCGGCTGCTTCTGTTTCTGCGGTGCCTGTCATTCCTGCGAGTTTGTGATACATTCTGAAGTAGTTCTGTAGGGTTATAGTTGCATAAGTTTGTGTGGATTCTTCTATGGTGACGTTTTCTTTTGCTTCTATTGCTTGGTGTAGACCGTCTGAGTATCTTCTTCCGGATAGCACACGTCCTGTTTGTTCATCTACTATTTGTACTTTATTTTCTGCGAGGACGTATTCTACGTCTTTTTCAAAGAGTGTATATGCTTTTAGAAGTTGGGTTATAGTATGTATTTTTTGGGATTTTGTTTGGTATTCTTGTATTACTTTCTCTGATTCTGCTTGTTTTTGGATGTCATCTAAATTTTTTTTTTCTATTTCAGAGAGTTTTTCACCTACATTAGGAAGTATGAAAAAATCTTTTTCTTCGCTTGATTGTGTAATAAATTCTAAACCCTTATCGGTTAGTTCTACGGTGCTGTGCCGTTCATCTATTTTAAAGAAGAGTGGTTCATCTGCTTTTGGCATTTCTTTTTGATTATCTTGGAGGTAATATCCTTCTGTTTTTTTGAGGATGGCTCTTATTCCTGGTTCGCTGAGATATTTTATTAATGGTTTATATTTAGGTAAACCTCTGAAAGCTCTAAAAAGAGATAATCCTGCTTCTTCTGGTTTTGAATCCATGAGTTTTTTTGCGTCATTGAGATACGAGCGACAGAGTTTTTCTTGTTCTTCTACTAATCGGAGTACTCTTGGTTTTAATTCGTTAAATTCTTTATGAACACTTCCTTTTGGAACAGGTCCAGATATGATGAGAGGGGTTCTTGCTTCATCGATAAGTACGGAATCTACTTCATCTACCATAGCAAAATGGTGGACTCTTTGCACCATGTCTTCGGGTGTTCTTGCCATATTATCACGGAGGTAGTCGAATCCGAATTCGTTATTTGTTCCATAAATAATATCTGCTCTATAGGCTTCTTGTCTTTCTGGGGTGTGCGATGGGTATTTATCTATGCAATCTACTCGCATTTTGTGAAATTCAAAGAGGGGTGCGTTCCATTCACAATCTCTTTTTGCTAGGTAATCATTGACAGTAACTATGTGTATTCCTTTTCCTACTAGTGCATTGAGGTATGCGGGGAGAGTAGCGACAAGGGTTTTTCCTTCGCCTGTGGACATTTCGGCAACTTTTCCTCTGTGTAATGCCACTCCCCCAATAAGTTGCACATCATAATGAACCATATTCCATATAAGGGTATTAGATGCTACTATCCATTGATTTTTCCAAATAGCTTTTTCTCCTTCTATGATTATATTTTTTTTTGTTCTTGCTATCTTTCTATCAAAGTCGGTTGCGTTCACTACCAGTTCTTTATTTTCTGCAAACCTTCTTGCTGTTTCTTTTACTATTGCAAAGGCACGTGGCATTATCTCTTCTAAAACGGTCTCTATCACCACATTTTTTTCTTTTTCAAGGGTGTCTATGGTTTTAAAAATCTCTTCTTTTTCGGGAAGGGATAATTCTGAATTCTCTTGAATTTTTTCTTTTAAACTTGTTTGTTGGTATTCTATCTCTTTTGTTCTTTCTTGAATAATAGATCGGAGTTCATCTGTTTTTTCTCGGAGTTCTTCGTCTGTTATATCGTGTAGTTTTACAAATTCTTCGTTTGTTAAATCTACTATTGGCATAATACCTTTAATATCTTTTTCTGATTTTGTTCCAAATATCTTTGCCAAAAGTGCGGGTATGGTGTGTAGCATTTTTTTGATAATTAAATAAGTGTGATATAATAGTTTTAAGGTTTTTCAATAATTTAATAAATAAGGCAATAAAAACAGTATTGCTCATAATAGTATTTTTAAATAAATACTTGACATTTTTAAATAACTTTATGATAAAAAATCTTTCTATTTTTATATTCTATTCTCTATCAGAACTTTTTTCTTAACGCTATTAAATTATGCGTTTTTATAAAAACGAACAAGGTTGTTATAGAGTTTATTTTTTATAGGTATTATAAGATGTCTTTAGAAGTCAAAGCACAAATGCCAAATTCTTTTGCTCCATTTTTTATACAGAGTTCGCCACATTCTAAAATTGTTGCTCCCGTAGTGACTACATCATCTACGATCAGCAATGATTTTTCTTTTATTTTCTCGGGATTTTTGAGGGCAAATACATTTTTTATATTTTCTATACGTTGTACTTTATTTTTTTTTGTTTGGGTCTCTGTATAGACATTTCTTTCTAATATATCTGTCATTACAGGTATTTTGGTAGATTCGGATATTCCATTTGCGATGACCTGGCTTTGATTAAATCCGCGTACTTTTTCTTTTCTTTTGTGAAGAGGAACAGGTATAAGTCCATCAAATTTTTTTATATCATAATGGCTGGATAGGTATTCTCCAAACCATTTTCCCAAAATGTTACCAATATCTTGATGCGAAGAGTATTTTAATGTATGTAACATTTTCTGGGATATTCCTTCTTTGGAAAATCGAAAGTAAGCTATCGCAAAAGTAAGTCCCATAACATAACTATGGGTATCTAAAAAAGAGTTCTTTTCGGGGTTTATTTGTGCTATTGATATACTACTCCTGCAATGAATACAAAGGTATTCTTCACCCTGCACCAGTGGTTCTTTGCAAGCATAACAAGTTATTGGGAAAAGGAGAGAAGAAAAATCTTTCCAAATTTTTAGAGGCATAGATGGAGGAAATTAAAAAAGAGTTTATTTATTTTCTAAACAAACATCATACATACTGGGTATGTTTTGTAATTTTTGGATAAGGTAGCTTATTTCTTTTAAATCATGAACATACACGTTTATTTCTCCATCAAAAATAGATCCATTTGTTTGCATTTTAATGGATTTCATATTTACGTTCATATCTTCAGATATTACTTTGGTGACATCATTGACCATTCCCATTCTATCTATTCCTGTTAATTTTATGGCTATGAGGTATTTTTGATTTGCTAATTCGCTCCACTGTGCTTTTATGATTGTATCCGCAAATTGTGATGCTGTTTTTATTGCTTCGGGGCAGTTTTGTTTATGTATCATAATCTCTCCTACGTTAAGAATGCCAAGTATGGTATCTCCTTTGATGGGAAAGCAACAATTTTTTGCCACAGATACGTGTATAAAATCGTACGTTTCCCCTACTTCTATATGTTTTTTATTTTTTTCTTGTTGTAGTCTTTCTATCAGTTTTTCTGTGTTTCTATAAAAAGAATCTGTTTGCACATTATTATGTCTCGTGGATATAAAATATTCTATATCGGTGCTTGAAATTATGCCGCTGTTTAATTTATAAAACAGATCGGGACTGTGTTTGATGGAAAAGTATTTTTTCATTTCGTATAACAATTCCTCTGAATAGCTTTGTTTATTTTTTTTGAGTATTTCTATTAGTATCTCTTTTCCATTATTTATAAGTGTCTTATCTTCGTCGGAAAGGTGTTTTATAATGTATTTTTTGGCTCTTGAGGTTATGACTTTATTGAGCCAATCTAAAGATGGAATAGCATTGTGAGTGGTAAGCACTTCTACTTGTTCTGCATTTCGAAGTTTGTATTCTAATGATACGAGTTTTTGGTTTACCTTTGCTCCTATGCAATGGGTTCCCAAATCTTCGTGTATAGAAAAAGCAAAGTCCAATACGGTAGAACCTTTGGGTAGTTCTTTTAATTCTCCTTTTCGGGTATAGACAAATATCTGCTCTTCGTCTAATTCTAAACGAAACTGTTCCATAAATTCTACTGCGGAGATGTCTTCCTTTTCTGATGTATTGAGAATTTGTTTTAGGGAATGAAACCACGCGTCTAATTTACTTTCGTTTTCAGAGGGGTGATTTTTATTTTTATATTTCCAATGAGCGGCGACCCCTTTTTCTGCTATTTCGTCCATTCGTTTGGTGCGGATTTGTATTTCTACCCATTTTCCTTGATGGCTCATAACAGTAGCGTGCAATGCTTCATATCCATTTGATTTAGGGGTAGATATCCAATCCCGAAGACGTTCTTCATCAGAATAGTATTTTTTTTTTATAGTTCTATAGACATCAAAGCAAGTGTCTTGTTCCTTGTCTTCTTGCACATCTAACACAATTCTTATTCCAAATATATCGTATATTTCATAAAAATTTACTTTCTTATGAACTATTTTGTGAAGGATAGAAGAGACGGACTTTATCCTGCCAAATATCTTGTAGGGTATATTTTTTGTATCTAGGATAATTTTTAGTTCTCCCTTCACCGTTTCTATAAACCCTTCTTGTTCGTCTTTTATTCTTTCTATTTTTTCGATAATGGAATGGTAATTGGTGGGGTCTGTATATTTGAGGCAGATATCTTCTAACTCTGATTTGATGTTATATAATCCCATTCTATGAGCGAGGGGAACATAAAAATAAGAGGTCTCGGAGCAAATCTTTATCTGCTTATGAGCAGGCATATATTCCAAAGACCGCATATTATCTAATCTATCGGCTAATTTTATCAGGATAATACGAGCGTCTTCTGCTATGGTAGAGATAATTTTTCTAAAGTTCTCCGCCTGATTGCTAAATGTTTCCGTATCTATTGAGGAGATTCTAGTAATATTTTTTATCTTGGTTAATCCGTTTACCAAATTGGAGATTTCACTACCAAATTTCTTTTCAATATCATCTAAGGTTATCTCTGTATCTTCTACAAGATCATGAAGCAGCGCCGCAATAATACTTGTCGTTCTCAATCCTATTTCTTGAACGCAAATCTTTGCTACTCTCAGCGGATGATGTATGTAGAGTTCACCTGATTTTCTGCGAATATCTCCGTGATGTTCCTTCGCAAGCTCGTATGCCTCGTGTATCTTTACCTCATCTTCTTTTTTCAAAAAATCTTCTGATGAGGCAATCAGTTCTTTGTATATTCTTTGCACTCCTTCTTTCTCTATAAGCGCCATTTCCTCTTTCGTAATATCCATATTCATACAATACATAATGATTTGAAAAACTTCTCAATATACAATATCTCTATAAAAAAACAATCTTTTATGCAAGTAAAGTTCTAAAGATTCCATTTTAATTCTCTTTCTTTGCATAAAATAAAAATATAATGTAACATTTATCTCCCTCTATCCTTGTGTCCTTTGTGTAACAATAAAAATAGCACCTCAAAAAAATAAATAAGCTCATTTTAAATGATATTGTGGCTTGATATACAAAATGAAAGTATTTTAATTATTTAATTTAAAAAAGAAGAGAAGGATACAAGTATTTTGAAATATTCTGACAATTATGTAAAATGTAAGTACGCTCTGAAAAATTACTTTTGGTACATTTATAATTTTGTAACTGTTTGATTATCAATAGGTATAAAATGCAATATTTCTGTAAAAATGATTTTCAATGACGGACTCAAAATTCAAAAACACATGTTTTATATATTTTTGTGCAATAGCATTATGAAACATGATATTTATATACATTAATTAAAAAAATGCGGACTAAAGTTCGTGTAAGTATACCTTAGGCGTAATGCTACGAGTGACACCAAAAACTTCAAACAGACTAACCAAACTTCAATGTTTATGACTAAATTTGTCGCTACAATCGTATTTTAAAATGGCTGAAAAAAAAGCAAATAAAAAATCGCAGGTTATTGAAGAAATATTCAAAATTTGTAAGAAGAAAAACAATTTTGAGTTTCATAACGACTTGGTAAAAGACGTTTGTAAAAAGGTTGGTTTTGGCAACCCATTTGACGTTACCAAATTGGACAATAAAACCAAATTACCCCAAATTTTAGTTGATAACGACTACGCTATTATCCACATTGGTAGTGGTAGCCACAAGTTTATTAAAGGGATTGATAAAGTTTTTCACGACTTTGAACCAATTCAAAAAATAATTGATTGGAGTTACAAAAAATCACTTTTAAACCAGTACAATTCAAGTGAAAGCAATATTTTATCTGTTGCAAATAATCAAAGAATTTTACACCATTTTCTGTTCGGACAAGACACGGAATTTGAAGATGTAGATAGTACAAAACGACCTAAAACTTACTTCCCACACAGAACAAAAACCTCTTTTGAATACAATTTTGGCAAAAACGTCAAACTTGAAATGAAAAATATTCAAATTGAAGTAGATTTGACTATTGAATTTCAAGGAACAGTTGGTGTATTTGAAGGGAAAAATGGCAAGCCCGACACATTTAGCATATACCAAATTTACCACCCATTTTTATACTATTACAATGCCAACAAAAAGACTGAACTTAAAGGCAAAATAAAAGAAATATTTTGTGTTTATGTAGTTAGAGAAAAATCTAAAACTCACGACACAATTAAGTTGTGGGCTTACACTTTTAAAAATCTACTTGATATAACTTCAATCAAGTTTATCAAATCTTGTTCATATAAATTAATTAACCAAATTTAATTTTATGAGCATCGAAAAATTTAGAAACCAAGTTTTTAACCAAGACATTTTAGAAGTCTTGCGTCAACTTCCAGACGAGAGTTTGGATATGGTTTATGGCGACCCCGATTACAATGTAGGCATCAACTATGCAGGAAAGAATTATACGACCAAATGGAACGACTACATAGATTGGTACATAGAACTTTCAAAAGAATGTTACAGAGTTTTGAAGCCAACAGGTAGTTTATTCATGATGAATTACCCTAAACAAAATGCACATTTGAGAGTGAAATATTTTGACGATATTGCTTTTGATGTGCAAGACTATGTTTGGATTTACAACACGAATGTAGGGCATAGCCACAGGCGTTTTACAACAGCACACAGAAGTATATTGCACGTTACAAAAAGCAAAGACAATAATTTTTACAAGGATAATGTAGCCGTACCATATCAAAATCCAACTGACAAGCGCATAATGGGAAGAATTGCCGCAGGACACTTGGGGCGTATGCCTTACAGTTGGTTTTACTACGACCTTGTAAAAAACGTAAGTAAGGACAAGACTTTTCACTCTTGCCAAATTCCTTTACCTTTAGTTGAAATGCTTATTAAATCTTGCACCCAAGAAAATGATGACTGTTTAATTTTGTTTGGTGGTAGTGGCAGTGAATTGGTACTTTGCAAAAAATTAAAACGAAACTT